>CBJNAS010000452.1:0-2856 GCA_966434565.1 uncultured Phenylobacterium sp. | reverse complement strand
CGGACCGCCGGCGTGAGGATCACGCCGGGGCTGACGCTGTTGGCGGTGACGCCGCAGGGACCCAGCGACTTGGCGAGGCTCACCGTCATGTTCAGCATCGCCGCCTTGGCCGCGCCGTAGTCGGGCCCGTAGGGGATCGGCTGGGTGCCGGCGGCGCTGGCGATGTTGATGACGCGGCCCCAGCCCTTCGCCTTCATGGCCGGAAGCAGCCGGCGGATCATCCGCGCGGCGGCGATGGCGTTCAGCTGATAGGTTTCGATCCAGCCGGCTTCCGGCACCTCGGTCCAGGCCATGGCCGAGGTGCCCGCCGCACCGCCGGCGTTGTTCACCAGAATGTCGCAGGCGCCGGCGACCTCGGACACCACGTCGGCGCCCGCTTCGGTGGCGAGGTCGCCGATCGCGACGGCGGCGGCGCCGATCTCGGCGGCGACCGCCTCGGCGCGGACCCGGTCGCGGCCATGCACGACCACGGCGCAGCCCTCGGCCGCCAGGGTCCGGGCGATCCCGGCGCCGATCCCCGAACTGCTTCCGGTGACCAGGGCGCGCTTGCCAGTGAGCTGAAGGTCCATGCAGATGCTCCCGAGACGCATTTGTATTGGTACATGGATGACCCATTGATGAGCGTTGCGCAAGGCTCCCGCAGCGGCCTCGGCCGGCCAACGCGCGAAGACGCCCGAGCCCGGCGCGACCGGCTGTTCGCCTGCGCCGCCGAGGCATTCCGCCGCCACGGCTTCGAGGGGGCGAGCCTCGAGGCGATCGCCCGCGACGCCGGTATCAGCCGCACGACCATCTACCGCCAGTTCGGCGCCAAGTCGGAGCTGTTCCGCGCGACCGCCCTGCACAGCGTGGAGGACCTGCGTCGGCGCGCCCGCACCATCGCTCCCGCCGGCCGGCCGCCGCCGCAGGTGCTGTTCGACTATGTCTCCCTGTTTGCGGACGCCGTGTGCGACCGGCGCAGCGTCGAGCTGCTGCGGCTAGCGATCGCCGAACAGCCGAAGTTTCCCGAGCTCGCGCGCGAGGTCCACGGCCACATGACCGAGACGCTGCGGCCGCTCGCCGCCTATCTCGCCGAGCTGCACGCGGCCGGCGAGGCGCAGATCGAGGATCCCGAGGCGGCGGCGCTCGACCTGGCCAGCCTCGCCAACGGCGGCTTCTGCTTCCTGCTGGTCGAGCCGCCGACCGACGCCGAGGCGCGCAAGCGCCGAGCCGGCGCGATCGTCGACACCTTCCTGCGCGGCGTGGCGACCGCACACCTGCGCGCCTGAGGCGTCGGACGTTACTTCGCCAGCACGCGTCCCCAGAACGCCTGGGCGTCGGCGTCCAGCATGTCTGAGCCATAGGTGATCTGGCCGTTCTCGACGCGGTAGAGCATGGCCCATTCGTAGGCGATCTCCTCGCCGGAGGCGGCGCTCTTGCGCCAGGCGCGGCCCCGCACGAAGGCGCACTGCTCGTCGATCCCGATAATGTCGAGAATTTCGTCGCGCCGCTCGGCGAGGGCTGCGGCGCAGCGCCCGGCGAAAGCCAGGAAGGCGTCGCGACCGATGAGTTCCTCCTTCACGCCGGAGGGGCCGAACAGGGCGTGGCGGGCGTCGGGATGGATGCTGGCCGCCACCGTCGGCGCATCGCCGATGGCGTCGCCGATGGCGTCGCCGACCCCCTCGTCGAACCGGAACAGCCGGCGCAGCAGCTTCTCGGCCTCGTTCATCCGCAGTCCCTCCGGCTTCGCCGCTCGCGGCGCCTCATGCTCGCCCGGCCCCGCCGCACAGTCGAGTGCTTGTCCCTGCGATCCAGGCGGCTTTGATCCTGGGTTCATATCAGCGGGACCCGCCCTCCCCTAAGATCAAGCCTCAGAACTGACGGCGAAAAACGTGCGGCGCGGGTCCTGCAGGGTGCGTGCGTCTGGTCGGGGGCCGTGGCGTGCGCTGGCGGCGCCGCGATCGCCCGCCGGCCGGACAACGCCCAGAACGGGGGAAACGCCATGCCCGACGGCCAAGCCATTCCGAGCCATGTTCCCGAGCACCTGGTGCGGGACTTCGACTTCTTCGCCTTTCCCGGCAGCGACCACGACGTGCACGGCGCCTGGAAGCGGCTGCAGGGCGAGGCGCCGGAGCTGTTCTGGACGCCGCGCAACGGCGGCCACTGGGTGGCGACCCGGGCCGAGCTGATCGAGCAGATGTATGGCGACCCCGAGCGGTTTTCCTCGCGCACGGAGTCGCTGCCGCGGGGCAGCACGCCGCTGCCGCAGCCACCCGTCGAGATCGACCCGCCCGAGCACGACGACTTCCGCCGCATCCTGCTGCCCGAGTTCGCGCCGAAAGCGATGATGGGTCTGGAACAGCGGGCGCGCGAGATCAGCATCGGCCTGATCGAGGGCTTCAAGGGCGACGGCGGCTGCGAGTTCAGCCGCGCCTTCGCCAAGCACATGCCGATCGGCATCTTCCTATCGATCGTCAAGCTGCCGCAGGAGGACGCCAACCACCTGGTCTCGATCGCGGAGCGCAAGACGCGCACCAGCGACATCGACGCCTCCTTGTCGGCCCACGAGGACATGATCGGCTACCTGGTCGAGAAGGTGGAGGAGCGCCGCCGCAACCCTGGCGACGACCTGATCAGCCGGGTCATCACCGCCGAGGTGAACGGCCGACGGATGTCGCGCGAGGAGGTTCTCGGGATGTGCGGCGTGGTCATGTTCGCAGGCCTGGACACGGTGGTCGCGTCGCTCGGCTTCATCATGCGCTTCCTGGCCGAGAACCCGGCGCACCGGCGCGCACTGCGCGAGGACCCGGTGCTGATCCCCAACGCGGTCAACGAGATGCTGCGCCGGTTCAGCCCCACCAACCTGGCGCGCGAGGCCCG
>CBJNAS010000451.1:0-2863 GCA_966434565.1 uncultured Phenylobacterium sp. | reverse complement strand
CTTCCTGCAGGTCGGCGCCAGCTCCGGCGGCGAGTTCGGCATCTCCAGCCAGACCGACCTGACCAGCGGCACCGCCACCATCCTGCTCGATCCCAAGCGCCACGCCACCGGCGAGCAGTTGCGCGAGCGCCTGCACGACGACCTGCAGGCCATCCCCGACGTGCGGCTGAACTTCCTCAGCCCGGAAGGCCAGGCGGGCTTCCAGCAGGTGCTGACCGGCGACAATCCCCAGGCCCTGCAGCAGGCCGCCACCGAGCTCGAACGGGAGATGCGGACCCTGCCGATCCTCGCCGACCCGCGTCCCTCGGTGCCGCCGGTCGCGCCCGAGGTGGCGGTGCGGCCCAGGCCCGAGGAGGCGGCGCGCCTGGGCGTGTCCACCGACACCCTGGCGCAGCTCGCCAGGGTCGCCACCGCCGGCGACATCGACGCCAATGTCGCCAAGCTCGACCAGGGCGAGCGGCGAATCCCGATCCGCGTGCGCCTGCCGCTGTCCGAACGCGCCGACCTGGAGCGGATCCGCAGCCTGCGCGTCCCCACCGCCACCGGCGGGGTCACCACCCTGGGCGCGGTGGCCGATGTCGACTTCCAGGCCGGCCCCTCGCAGATCCGCCGGCTGAACCGCGAGCGGCAGATGACCGTCGAGGCCGAGCTGAACGGCGTGGTCCTCGGCCAGGCCAGCAAGGCGGTGAAGAAGCTGCCGATCATGCAGCGGCTGCCCGCCGGGGTGCGCCCGGCGTCGGTCGGCGACATGCAGTTCCAGGAGGAGCTGTTCAGCTCGTTCGGCATGGCGGTCCTGGCCGGCGTGGGCATGATCTACGGCGTGCTGGTCCTGCTGTTCCGGTCGTTCTTCAAGCCGGGCGTGATCCTCTCGGCCCTGCCGCTGGCGGTGGGCGGCGCCTTCGTCGGCCTGCTCATCTTCCGCCTCTCGCTGTCGATCCCCTCCATGATCGGCTTCCTCATGCTGCTGGGCCTGGCGGCGAAGAACTCCATCCTGCTGGTCGAATACGCCATCGAGCGTGAGCGCCAGGGCATGCCCCAGCGCGAGGCCCTGCTGGAGGCCTGCCGC
Organism: uncultured Phenylobacterium sp.; assembly: GCA_966434565.1. Classification (GTDB taxonomy): domain Bacteria; phylum Pseudomonadota; class Alphaproteobacteria; order Caulobacterales; family Caulobacteraceae; genus Phenylobacterium. The sequence continues at coordinate 1,797 of CBJNAS010000451.1, read as the reverse complement.
GAGCGGGCCCGGCCGATCGTCATGACCACCGTGGCCATGGCCGCCGGCATGCTGCCCACGGCCTTCGCCCTGGAGAAGGGGGCGGAGTTCCGCCAGCCCATGGCCGTGGCGGTGATCGGCGGCCTGATCACCTCGACCCTGCTGTCGCTGCTGCTGGTCCCGGCCGTCTACGAGTTCGTCGACGACTTCGAGCAATGGCTGAGGCCGAGGCTGGCGCGCATCGTCACCCCCGCGGAGTCGGCGCCCGCGGCGACGCCGGAGGAGGCGGCTAGATCCCGCCACGGATGACGCGGGCGAACAGCTCCGCGTCGACATTGCCGCCCGAGAGGACGAGGCCGACGGTCCGGCCGCGGGCCTCGACCTTGCCGGCGAGCAGCGCGGCCAGGCCGACCACGCCGCCCGGCTCGACCACCAGCTTCAGCGTCGCGAAGGCGTAGCGCATCGCCTCCGCCACCTCGGCGTCGGTGACGCTGGCCGCGCCCGCCAGGTTGCGCCGCAGGACCGGGAAGGTGAGGTCGCCGGTGGAGGGGGTTTCCAGGGCGTCGCACAGCGAGCGGCCGGACGGCTTGACGGCGAGGCGCCGGCCTGCCGCCAGCGACTGGGCGAGATCGTCGAAGCCTGCGGGCTCGACGCCCCAGATCTCCAGCTGCGGCCAGCGCGCCTTCAGCGCTGTCGAGGCGCCGGCGAGCAGGCCGCCGCCGCCGACGGGCGCCAGCGCCAGGTCGAGGTCGGCGCCGCGCGCCTGGGCCTGGCGGGCGAGCTCCAGGCCCACCGTTCCCTGGCCGGCGATCACGTGCGGATCGTTGAACGCCGGCACGACCACCGCCCCGCGCTCGGCGGCGATCTGCGCGGTGATCGCCTCGCGGTCCTCGGTCGTGCGGTCGTAGAGGCGGACCTCGGCGCCATAGGCCAGGGTGGCCTCCAGCTTCACGCGTGGCGCGTCCGACGGCATGACGATCACCGCCGGAATCCCGAGCAGCTGCGCCGCCAGCGCCACCCCCTGGGCGTGGTTGCCGGAGGAGAACGCCGCCACGCCGCGGCGCCTCTGCCCGGCGTCGAGCTGCACCAGCCGGTTGTAGGCGCCGCGGAACTTGAAGGCGCCGACCCGCTGCAGGATCTCAGGCTTGACCAGCACCCGCGCGCCGAGCCGCTCATCGAGCGCCGGGCTCTCGATCAGCGGCGTCTCCACGGCGACGCCGGCCAGGCGCCGGGCGGCGGCTTCGATGTCGGCCAGGGTGACGAGCTGCGGCATAAGGTCGAGATAGTGTCCCGACGCCGTGGTGCGAAGGGGACGGAGGGCTTGAGCCCCCGGCCGGTCTCGTCTAAACCCGCGGCCGCGCAGGCGAGCCGCCCGCGCGACAACCGATCTCACGCCCATCCGCCGAGCACCTGTCGAAGGGCGGCTGGGTCCCGCCGGGCAGGTCGGAGAGACATATCCAATGGCCAATGTCACCGTGATCGGCGCCCAGTGGGGCGACGAAGGCAAGGGCAAGCTCGTCGACTGGCTGTCGAACCGCGCCGACGTGGTGGTGCGCTTCCAGGGCGGTCACAACGCCGGCCATACCCTGGTGGTGGACGGCGTGACCTACAAGCTCTCGCTGCTGCCCTCCGGCGTGGTGCAGGGCAAGCTCTCGGTGATCGGCAACGGCGTGGTGGTCGACCCGTGGCATCTGCTGTCGGAGATCGAAAAGATCGCCGGCCAGGGGGTGGCGATCACGCCAGAGCTGCTGGTGCTGGCGGATAACGCCTGCCTGATCCTGCCGCTGCACCGCGACCTCGACCAGGCGCGCGAGGCCG
>CBJNAS010000450.1:0-2865 GCA_966434565.1 uncultured Phenylobacterium sp. | reverse complement strand
GTGGCGCTGCTGCTGAAGAACGACTTCGCCGTGCTGGAGGCGAACCTCGGCGTCCGCCGGATCGACGCCTACGGCGTGCCGATCAACTGGCACTGGCACCCGGAGGAGATCGGCTATGTGCTGCGCGACTGCGCGCCCAAACTGCTGATTGGCCACCGCGACCTGCTCGAGGCGGCCGCGGCCGCGATCCCGCCCGGCCTGCCGGTCGTCTCGGTCGGCGGCGGGGAGGGCTTCATCGATTACGCGGATTGGCTCGCCGCGCAGACCCCGTATCAGGGGCAGGGGGCGGGGCTGGGGTCGAGCATGATCTACACCTCGGGCACGACCGGCCGGCCCAAAGCGGTTCGCCGGCTGCCGGCCAGCGCCGAGGAATCGGCGCAGCGGGCTCGCGTGCTGGCGCTGATCCACGACACCGCACCTGGCAACGTGGCCCTGGTCACCGGCCCGATGTATCACCTGTTCTCCCAGGCGATCGCCATGGCGAGCTTCGGCGCGGGCGCGACGGTGGTGGTGATGCCGCGCTTCGATCCGGAGGAGATGCTGCGGCTGGTCGAACGCCATCGGGTGACGCACAGCGCCGTGGTGCCGACGCTGTTCACGCGCCTCCTGCGCCTGCCCGCCGAGACCCGCGCGCGCTACGACCTGTCCTCGCTGCGCCACGTCGTGCACAGCGGCGCCCCCTGCGCGCCCGAGGTCAAGCGCGCCATGATCGCCTGGTGGGGCCCCGTGCTCTACGAGACCTACGGCTCCTCCGAAACCGGGGTGGTGACCAAGATCAGCTCCGAGGAGTGGCTGGCCCATCCCGGCAGCGTCGGCCGGCCGGTGCTGACCGGCGAGGTGCGCATCCTCGACGAGGCCGGCCGCTGGGCCGGGCCAGACGTGGTCGGCGACGTCTATCTGAAGATGCATGGCACGCCGGACTTCACCTTCCACGGCGACTCGGCGAAGCGCGCGGCGGTGGAGCGCGACGGCTTCATCACCTGCGGCGACATCGGCTGGCTCGACGCCGAGGGCAGGCTCAATCTGTGCGACCGGCGCGCCGACATGCTGATCTCCGGCGGGGTCAACATCTATCCGGCCGAGATCGAGGCGGCGCTGATGGAACATCCGCTGATCGAGGACGCCGCGGTCTTCGGCGTGCCCGACGCGGAGTTCGGCGAAGCGGTGGCGGCCTATGTGCAATCCAATCCCGGCTGCGGCCTCACCGAGGCGGCGGTGCGCGACCACGTGCGGTCGCGTCTCGCCGGCTACAAGGTTCCCCGCCTGGTGGTGATCACCGACCGGCTTCCGCGCGAGGAGAACGGCAAATTGCTCAAACGCAAGCTCAAGGCCCCCTATTGGGAGCAGGCGGCCGCTGATGCCTGAGGCGTTCGAACCCCGTTCCGAGCGCGCCTTGCAGGGGCTGCGCGTCATTGACATGGCCTCGCTGTACGCCGCGCCTCTGGCGGCCAGCTTCCTCGCCGACTTCGGGGCCGACGTGGTGAAGCTTGAACCTCCGGAAGGCGACAGCTTCCGCGGCACGCGGCTGTGGCCCCTGGTGGCCCGCGGCAAGCGCTCGGTCACCGCGGATCTGCGCACGCCTGAGGGCTGCGGCCTGTTGAAGCGTCTCGCCGCCGCCGCCGACGTGGTGGTGGAGAACTATCCCGCCGGCGCGCTCGACCGCCGCGGCATCGGCTGGGAGGCGCTCTCGGCGATCAATCCACGGCTCATCATGCTGAGCGTCAGCTGTTTCGGCGCGGACGGCCCCTACGCCGGGCGGCCCGGCTCCGGCACCATCGGCGAGGCCTTCGGCGGACTGACCCACCTGACCGGCCAGGCGGAGGGGCCGCCGATGCTTCCGTCCACCGCTCTCGGCGACGCGGTCGGCGCGATGAGCGCGACCGTCGGCGTGCTGACGGCCCTGTTCTGGCGCGAGCGCAGCGGCCGTGGCCAGCATATCGACGCCAGCCTGTATGAGCCGATCCTGCACCTCGTCGCCCACGCCGCCTCGCGCTGGAGCCCCGGCGCCGCGGCGGCCCGCAGCGGTAGCCAGCTTCCCGGCGTGCTCCGCAACGTCTTCCGCGCGTCCGACGGGCGGCATGTGGCGCTTTCCTGCAGCACGCCACGGCACACGGCTGAGCTGGCTGAGCTGGCGGGGGCGCCGCCACAGGCCGGCCTCGCCGAGCAGGACATGGCCGTCGCCGCCTGGATCGCGGGCCGGCCCCAGGCCGAGGTGGTCGCCGAGATCACGCGCCGCCGCCTGCCGGTCACGCCGGTGAACGACCTGGAGGATCTGCTGGCCGATCCGCAGGCGCTGGCGCGTGGCAGTCTGCTGCGCCTGGACGACGCCGAGCTGGGCGAGCTGCTGCTGGCCGCCCCTGCGCCGCGGCTCGGGGCCACGCCCGGGCGCATCGGTCCGATCAACCCCGGGCTCGGGGCCGCCAACGCCGAGATCCTGACGGAGTGGGCGTCGCCCACGCCGGCGGCGGTCGAACCGCGGCGAACCTCGGAATCGGGACACTAGGCTTGCGCCGCCGCCTGGCCGCCCACCTCGGCTTCCGCTCGCCGCAGGAGCCGCAGTTCGCGTGCAGCGCGGGCTCGGCCGATCCGGTGGACCAAATCGAGTTCATGGCGGACCTCGGCTTCGCCGGCGTGACGGACAACTATCTGCTGCAGCGCCCGCCGCAGCAGCAGGCGCGCATCGGCCGTGCGCTGGCCCGGCGCGGGCTCGCCATGGGCAGCTTTGTGCTCGCCGCCCCGGACGGGCCGCCGCCCTGGGGCGTCGCCGACGCCCCGCTGGCCGCGGGCGCCGAGGGGGCGCTCGCGGTGGCCGACCTCGCCGGCGGCGGCCAAATGAAAATCGGTCCGGTCGAAGCGGGCGGGGAG
>CBJNAS010000449.1:0-2865 GCA_966434565.1 uncultured Phenylobacterium sp. | reverse complement strand
CGGCAGGTGGGCGAAGGCGAAGACGCCGGCCAGGCCATGCAGCAGGGCGTCGCCCCAGAAGCCGCCCAGGCCGCGCGCGAGCGGCCAGGTGGCGGGCGGATTGGGTGCGGCCAGCACGCCGGCGAGGGCGATCACTCCGCCCAGGCCCGCCGCCCCGCGCAGGCGCAGGTGTGCGCGGCCGGCGTCCGGATCGGCGGCGGCGGCGCGCGACAGCCCCAGCACCACCATCACCAGCGCCGCCACGCCGGCCGCCAGGCCCAGCGACTGGACGCCCAGGTCGGCGAGCAGGGCGCCTGGCGCGCCCAGCGCGTTCTGCGGCGCGAGCCCGCTCGCGGCGTTCAGGCTGGGATCGCCGGCGCTGTAGGTCGCGAACGCCACGGCCAGCGCGACGCCGAAGGCCGCCACCAGGCCGCCGCGCAGCCGCGCCGCGCTGGGACGGCGCCAGACCAGCCCTGCGATGTGCCAGACGAGCTCCAGGCCCGTCTTTCGCGCCGCGCGCGCCATGCCAGCTCACTCCCGGTTACAGGCCTCCCTGTTTGCCGGCAGGTCGGTTAACGGCCGTTTACTTTGCGCCCCCCATTACTTTGCGCCCCTGTTACTTTGCGCCCCTGTCGCGCGCCCTTGCGGCCGGATGCCGCTTCCGCTGGACGGGCAGGCCCATTAGGGTCGGGTCGCCATGCAGTGGACCATGCCGCACCGCGTCTTGCAGATCGTCGCCAGCCTGATCGTGTTGGCGGCGGTGAGTTCCTTCGCGCTGGGCGTCGTCAACGCCCCGCAGCACGGCGGCCGCCTGCCCGGCGAGAAGGTCCCCGGCGTGGCCGCCGGCGGCGCGGCGATAGACTCCCAGGACGCCACCCCGCTCAGCAACGAGCGCATCGAGGGTCCTCCGCCGCCCGCGGCGAACGCGCAGGCCCAGGACGACGAAAGCCAGACCGAGGCCGACGCCGGCAATAGTGACGAGCAGGAGAGCGCCGCGGCCTCCGCCTCTGCGCCGCAAGCCCCGCCGCCGAAGATCATCGCGCCCCTCGGCGAGCCGCCCTCACAGACCCTCGGCGGACCACCCGCCGCCGACGAGCCGCCGCACTGAGCGGGAGCTGAGGTATTCCACCCGACCCGTCATCGCCCGCACGAGGCAGGCGCTTTGAACTGGGCGCCCCGCATGAAGCGGGCCGAGATGGAAGCTTTGGAAGCTGACCTACTTCACGCCGTGCGCGGCGAAGAAGGCCAGCATGCGCTTCCAGCCGTCCTGCCCCGCCTGGGCGTCGTAGCTGGGCCGGTAGTCGGCCAGGAAACCGTGCTGGGCCTGCGGGTAGACGACGATCTGCGAGCCGGTCTTGCCGGCGGCCTTCAACGCCGCGCGCATCGCCGCGACGTCGGTCTGGGAGATGCCCTGGTCCTTGCCGCCGTAGAGCCCCAGCACCGGAGCGTGCAGGTCCTTGACCAGCGCCAGCGGAGCCGGCGCGTCGCCCATCTTCGGATTGGCCTGCAGCGGCCCATACCAGGCGACGCCGGCCTTGAAGTCGCCGAACCGCTCGGCCGCCAGCCACACCTTGCCGCCGCCCCAGCAGAAGCCGGTCACGCCGATCCGCGCCGGATCGACATAGGCCTGGCTCTTCAGCCACTTGAGCGCCGCAGTGGTGTCGGCGGTCACCTGCTGGTCGCTGGCCTGGGCGACGATCTTGCCGATCTCGCCGAAGTCCGTGAGTTTGGAGGGATCGCCGTGGCGCACGAAGAGGTCCGGGGCGAGCGCCACATAGCCGGCGTGCGCCAGCCGGCGGCAGACATCCTTGATCCACTCGTGGACGCCGAACACCTCGGTGTAGACGAAGATGGTCGCGTGGCGGCCGGCGGCGGCGGGCCTGGCCAGATAGGCGGGGATGTTGCGGTCCGCGGCGGGGATCTCCACGCTACCGGCGACCAGGCCGTTCGCGTCGGTGTGGATCGGCTCGGCCTCGGCGGAAAAGGCCGCCACGGCGTAGCCGCCGGCCAGCGCCAGGGCGATACGGCGGCGGGTGAGATCGAGATCACCGGCCCAGCTGCCTTCCGGACGCGTGAGCGTGACCATGGAAGCCTCTCCCGGATCAATGCGCCTGGCCGCCGATCCTGCGCCGCCGAGGGCTCCGGGTCAAAGCCGTGCGCGTTGGATGCACGTGAGCACCGCCCGCCCCTTCGCCCTGCGCCCGCTCACCGCGGGCGAGGCCGCGCTGGCCCGGGAGGTGTTCGCCGGCGCGCTCGAGGTGCGCGGGCTTCGCATCCTGGCCCTGCCGCTCTGGCGGCGCGCCTTCGTGGCGGGCCCGCGGCTCGTCGTCTGGCCCGCCGCGGCGCTGCCGGCGGACCTCGCCGCCGCGCCCCTGGCGCTGCAGGGGGCCTTCGTCCATGAGCTCGCCCACGTCTGGCAGGCGCAGGCCGGCGTCTTCCTGCCATGGGCCAAGATCAAGGCAGGCGACTCCGCGGCCTCCTACGCCTATGATCTGCAGCAGGGGCCCGGCTTTGCGGCGCTCAACATCGAGCAGCAGGCGATGGTGATCGAGCACGCTTTCCTGGCCGGCCGCGGCGGCCCCGCGCCGCATCCGGCCGAGGTTTATGCGGCGATCAGCCCCGTTTGGCGAAGCGCTTGAGCCAAGTCCATGCCGAAGTTAGGGACATTCGCCCTTGCAGGGGGCACAAACTTTCCCATATCGGCTGCGACGCCGGCGCTCGGCAGGATGATCCTTCCGCGTCGGCCGAGACTTAATCGAACCGGGGACGACCGCACCCGACGGCGCTTCGATTGAAGGCTTGCACGCGGCGTCCGCCAAGAAGGAGCGAGAAAGACTCTCTATGAGCAAGATCATCGGCATCGACCTCGGCACCACCAACTCGTGC
>CBJNAS010000448.1:0-2873 GCA_966434565.1 uncultured Phenylobacterium sp. | reverse complement strand
CCGCCAACCGGTCCGACCGCTACGGCCGTTATCCCTATGCGCTCGAGCCCTTCGGTCTCACCGAGGACATGATCAACAGCGCCTTCGCCAACTACCGCAAGCGGTTCAACCTCGCATGAGCCCGAAGGAGGGGACGATGACCAGGACGCATGGACGCTTGAACGGCAAGGTGGCCGTGGTCACGGGCGGCACCAAGGGCATCGGGCAGGGCGTCGTGCTGCGCTTCCTCAAGGAAGGAGCCGCAGTCGTCTACTGCTCGCGCGACCCGAACAACGACGTCGACAACCAGGCCCGGATCGCCGCCATCCAGGGCGCCGCCGAGCGCGCGCTGTTCGTCGCCGCCGACGTCGGCAACCGTGCGCAGATGGAGGCGCTGGTCGAGACGGCGGCGGGACGGTTCGGCCGGCTCGACATCGTCGTCAACAACGCCCAGGGCATCGCGCCGGTGCGCAACATCGAGGACAAGCCTGACGGCGACTATGCGATGACGCTGGCGACCGGCTTCTACCAGTCGCTCTGGACCACGCGCGCCGCCGTGCCGCACATGCGCAAGGCGGGGGGCGGCCGGCTGATCTACTTCTCCAGCCACTGGAACATGTGGGGCCAGCCCTACGGCAGCGACTACAACATCACCAAGGCGGCCAACGAGGCGCTGACGCGCAGCGCGGCGCGCGAGTTCGGCAAGGACAACATCACCGCGAACTGCATCGTCCCCGCGGGCGACAGCTGGGCCTACCAGTCCTGGGTGTCGCAGAACCGTGAGATGGCCGAAGCCAGCGTTCGCCAGTTCCCGATGCGCCGCATGGGCGACTGCGAGATCGACATCGCCGGGGCGGTGCTGGGCCTGGTCAGCGACAACGGCCGCTTCATCACCGGCCAGGTGATCTGCGTGGACGGCGGCGTGTGGGCCAACGCGCCGACCCAGCATCACAAGGAAGGCACCAACATCCATGAGGGCCATGAGCAGGCCGCCGTACAGCCGGCCGTGGCTTGAGCGCCGGGAGGAAGATCATGGGCCTGATCGAAGGACAAGTGGCGATCGTCACCGGCGCGGCCAACGAAGCGCCGCAGGGCGTCGCGCGCCGCTTCGCCCGCGAGGGCGCAAAGGTGATCCTCGTCGACCGCGACGAGGCGGCCGCACGGCAGGCGGCGCAGAACATTCCGGGAGCCGAAGCCCACGGGGCGGACCTCGCCGACCCCGCCGCGGCGCAGGCCCTGGTCAAGGCGGTCGCGGACGCGCACGGCCGGATCGACATCCTCGTCACCGGCGCCCACCCGGCGCTCAAGTGGGAGCGGTTCGACGACAAGCCGGTCAGCGACTTCACTGCGGCCTTCGCCGATGTCGTGGCCAGCGCGCTTGCGATGATGAAAGCGGTGCGCCCGGTCATGGCCCGCGCGGGCGGCGGCCGGATCGTCAATCTCGGCTCGATCTATGGGCCGAGCGCGCTGGAGGGCGTCAGCGACGCAGTGACCACGGACGGCGCGCTCGCCGCGCTGACCCGCGCGATCGGCGTCGAATGGGCCAAGGACGGAATTCTCGTGAACTTCCTCCACCCGGGCCTGCCGGACATCAAGGTGTTCGCCGACTATCGGGTGGGGCGCCGGGACAGCGTCGAGTCCCTGCTCTCCAATACGCCAATGCAGCGGCTAGCCGATCCGGTCGAGGACATCGGCGGCGCGGCTATGTTCCTGGTGTCCGACGAGGCCTGCTTCATCACCGGCCACAAGATCTTCGCTGACGGCGGGCAGCACCTGACGGCGGCGGTGTTCGAGCCCGGCGCCGAGCGGTGAGCGGCGGGCCGTTCCGGGCTCGATTTGCCGATCATCTTCCGCTGGCCGCAGTGGAGGCAGCAGCACTACCGCTGCAAGCTGGCTGGCGCGCGCAGCCCGAGCACAAGCCGTACGGGGCCACCCACCAGATGACGCAAGACCGAGCAGGAGCAACACCATGACTGGCGACCTGGCCGACCGGAGCGCGGTGCGCGAGCTGATCGAACGCTACAGCGTGGCGCTCAACCTGCGCGACTTCGCCATGATGCGCGAAACCTTCCTTCCGGACGGCGTCTGGCGGGTCGACCCGCCGTTCGACATCCGGCTCGGGGGCGACGCGATCACCGCGGGCATCGGCCAGATGGTCGGGGCCATGCCCTTCCTGTTCCAGGGGCTGATGGGCAGCGTCGTCGAGATCGATGGCGACACGGCCACGGCCAAGACCTCGGTCCACGAACTCGGCCAGCGGGGCGCGGGCGAAGGCGGGCTCGACAGCTACGGCCTCTATCACGACCGGCTGGTCCGCACCGCGGCCGGCTGGCGCTTCGCCGAGCGGCGCTTCCAGCCGCTCTACCTCGACACCGGCGCGATGCCGGGCCAGGTGATCGGCGGCTAGCGCCTTCGGCGGTTCGGACGAACCGCCGAAGGCGCATGAGTTTTTGAAGTCACCGGTTGAACGCGAGCCGCAGGCCCGGCCGGGGCCAGCGACACTTGTAGAGTGCGCCTGTCCCCGAACAGGTGACCCAGGCGTCGCGCATGTCCTCGCCGCCGAAGCAGATGTTCGTCGTATGCGGATCGGGGAAGGCGACGTGCTCGGTCGAGCCGTTCGGGTCGAAGATCGTGATCCCTCCGTTCAAGATCGTGGCGACGCAGACCTTGCCGCCGGCCTCGACCGCCAGGCTGTCGAGCATCTGATAGCCCGGCAGGGTGGCGATCACCCGGTCGCTCATGCCGGGCCCGGCGGCCGGGGTCGCCTGGCCGGGCCCGAGGAGATCGACCGCCCAAAGCCGCCCCGTGAAGGTGTCGGCGGCATAGAGCACCTTCTCGTCGGGCGACAGGCCGACGCCGTTCAGCGACATCGTCCGCTCGCGCTGGCGGGTGAT
>CBJNAS010000447.1:0-2877 GCA_966434565.1 uncultured Phenylobacterium sp. | reverse complement strand
TGACCACCACGTCGGCCCCGCCGCCGCGGTCGAAGTACTTGCCGATGCTGTTGGAAAGCTCCGCGGCGACCCGCGTCCGCAGGGCATCGCCGACGTCGACGTGTTTGCCTGTGACCTGGATTTGCATGGGCCGATCAACGCGCCGGAGGCGCAAAGGTGTCAAGCCGCGGCGAGCGTCATCTGGCCCCCGGCCATGCAACTTTTGTGAATGGCGTTCCGCCTACACCGCATATTTCAGCAGCCGCCGGCGCTCGACCGACGAAGGGATGCGCATCGCCTCGCGGTACTTCGCCACCGTGCGACGGGCGATGTCGACGCCGGCCTCCTTGAGGATCTCCACGATGCTGTCGTCGGAATGGACGTCGCGTTCGGAGGCCTCGGCCTCGACCAGCTGGCGGATGCGGTGGCGCACGCTCTCGGCGGAATGCGCCTCGCCGCCCTCGCTCGACCCGATCGCCGAGGTGAAGAAGAACTTCATCTCGAACAGGCCGCGCGGCGTGCCGATGTACTTGTTGGAGGTGACCCGGCTGACGGTGGATTCGTGCATGCCGATCGCCTCGGCGACGGTCTTCAGGTTTAGCGGCCTCAGGTGCTCGACGCCGTAGGCCAGGAAGGCGTCCTGCTGGCGCACGATCTCGGAGGAGACTTTGAGAATGGTCTTCGCCCGCTGGTCGAGGCTCTTCACCAGCCAGCTCGCCTGCGCCATGCAGTCGGCGACGAAGGTCTTCTCCTGGTCCGAGCGGGCCCGGACGCTGACGTGGGCATGGTAGCGCTGGTCGACCAGCAGCCGCGGCAGGGTCTCGCCGTTCAGCTCCACATGCCAGAGGCCGCCCGCGCCCTCGCGGACGAAGACGTCCGCAACCACCGGCTGGGCCGGCTCACCGCCGAAGGCGGCGCCGGGGCGCGGCGTCAGCGCCTTCAGCTCGGCGACCATCTCCCTCAGATCCTCGTCGTCGACCCCGCAGGCCCGCTTGAGGGCCTCGAAATCGCGCCGGGCGAGCAGCGGCAGGTTGTCCAGGAGGGCGTCCATCGCCGGGTCGAAACGGTCGCGCTCCTTCAGCTGCAGCGTCAGGCATTCGCGCAGGTCGCGGGCGCCCACTCCGGTCGGCTCGAAGCCCTGGACGACGGCCAGCACCTCCTCGACGAGCGCCACGCCGCAGCCCAGCCGGTCGGCCACCTCGGCGAGGTCCAGCCGCAGGTAACCCCCCTCGTCCACGCCGTCGATCAGCACGCCGGCGATCGCGGCCCGGGCGCCGGTGACGCCCGCGACCGCCAGCTGGGCCGAAAGGTGCTCGGTCAGCGTCTGTTCGCGGGTGAGCACGCCCTCCAGGTCGTCGGGCGCGCTGTCGAAGCTGCCGCCACCCCCCGCGCGCGACCAGTCGATCGTCCCCCCGGCGTCGGCGGCGGCTTCGGGGGCGTCGCCCGTCGCGCGCTCCCCCGGCGAGGCCTCGTCGTGGGCCGCGTCCAGCTCGGCGCGCGCCTCCGCGTCCAGGCTGGTCTCCCCCCCGGCCGCCTCGCCCGCAGGCGCGTCCGCCTGCCCGTCCGGCTCGGCTTCCTCGCGGGCGAGCAGGGGATTGCGCTCGAGCTCGGCCTCGACAAACGCCTCGAGCTCGAGATTCGAGAGCTGCAGCAGCTTGATGGCCTGCTGCAGCTGCGGCGTGATGACCAGCCCCTGGCCCTGCCGAAGCTCCAAACGTGCGCCGAGCGCCAAAACCTGCCCCCCTCTGGCCTGTTTCTTGCTGGAGGCTAAGCGCGCGATCCCCACCGATTGGTTAATGCGCGTCGCATGCGGATGAGAACGGTCACCACGGGGCCGCCGCCAAGCCGATCGCGGCGCCTTGACAGGACGGGCGCCTGGGCGATTTCTGCCGCCTGTATTCTGTCAGCAGGGTGGCGGGAGCGATGCGGCGGGCGGACCGGCTCTTCCAGATCATCCAGGTGCTGCGGCGCAGCCGGGGTCCCGTGACCGCCGAGGCGATCGCCACCGAGCTCGAGACCTCCAAGCGCACCATCTATCGCGACATCGCCGACCTGATCGGCCAGCGCGCCCCGATCCGCGGCGAGGCGGGCGTCGGCTATGTGCTGGAGGACGGCTTCGACATGCCGCCCCTGATGCTGACGCCGGAGGAGGTGGAAGCCGCCGTGCTGGGCGCGCAGTTCGTCATCGAGCGGGGCGATCCCGCCCTGGCGCGCGCCGCCCAGGATCTGCTGGCCAAGGTGCGCGCGGTCGTGCCCGAGCGCCTGCGCCCGCTGATCGTCGAGCCGGCCACCCGCGCCGGGCGCGTCTGGAACGCCGCCCCCGACCGCTTGGACATGGCCGATGCGCGCCGGGCGATCCGTGACGGCATGAAGCTCCGCCTGAGCTATCGCGACGAACACGGGCGCGAGAGCCTGCGGGTCGTCTGGCCCTTCGCCGTCGGCTACCACGAGACCACCCGGCTGCTGGTCGCCTGGTGCGAGCTCCGCGAAGACTTCCGAAGCTTCCGTACCGACCGGGTGATCACCGCGAGCTTTCTCGACGAGCGCTATCCCGAACGGCCGGCGATCCTCAGGGCGCGCTGGCGAAGGCGGCAGGAGGAGGGGCGCCGGCGCCTTCCCCCGCAGGCGGAGGTGGCCCGGAGGGCCGGAGGGGGTTGAAGCCCCTGCGCTTGAGACGTGAACCCCTCCGTCGGCTTCGCCGACAGCTCCCCCTGCGCGGGAGCATCTCTCTCGGCTCAGGTGAACCGGTCGCCCAAGTAGACCCGGCGCACTTCAGGATCGTCGACGATTTCGTCGGGGCGGCCCTCGAACAGCACCTCGCCGGCGTGGATGATCGAGGCGCGGTCGATGATGTCGAGCGTCTCGCGCACGTTGTGGTCGGTGATCAGGATGCCGATC
>CBJNAS010000446.1:0-2879 GCA_966434565.1 uncultured Phenylobacterium sp. | reverse complement strand
CGCGCTTCGATGGAGATGGTGAAGGCGGTGCCGTGGCCCGATTGGTTCTCCGTGGCCATCGGCGGCAGCCTGAGCTGGCGCGCCCGCTCGCCGGTGATCGAAAGGCAGATCAGGCCGCGCGCGTGCTTGGCCATGAAGTTGATCTGGTCGGGGGTGGCGAACTGCGCGGGGATGATGATGTCGCCCTCATTCTCCCGGTCCTCTGCGTCGACCAGGATATAGGGCCGCCCGTTGCGGGCGTCCTCGATGATGTCCTCGATTGGCGAGACCGCGGCATGAAGGGCGTCCGGATCGGCCGGTGGGCCGCTCGCGAACGTGACCAGGTTAGGTCTTCTCATGAACCACTCCGCATTCTAGCGAATTCCATCACCTGCTCCGCGACGGTATCGAGCGCCCACGCATCCTTCGGGGCGCGGCAGGCCCCCGCCTCGTCGAACAGGCCGGCGGTTGAATTGAGGGCGGCGCCGAACGGCGTCGGCCACCCGCGCATCGCATGTACGATGGAGCGCAGCGCCAGGAGGGTGCTGCCGGTCGCCTGCCAGCCATAGGCTGTGACGATCACGCCTACAGGGCGGCCGTGAAAATAAGGGACCTCGTCCTTCGCGGTGAGCTCAACTGTGTCGAGCGCGTTTTTCATCAAGCCGGAGATTGAGCCGTGGTAGCCGGGACTGGCGATGATGACCCCGTCGGCTCCGCGGATCGCCTCCACCAGTTCCAGCTGCTCCGGCGAGGGTTCGGCAGGCCTCGGGTCGAACAGGGGCAGCGTGGCGAGGAACTCGCCGCCAAAGATGCGTGTTCGCGCCCCCAGCGCCTCGGCTCGTCGCAAACTGCACGCCAGAGCCGTTTCCGTCGAGGAGCCAGGGCGGACAGTTCCGCCGATCCCGATGATGCTCGGCGCCGAACCAAACGCTTGCGTAATCATCTCTGTGAGGTCCTAAGACTGGATCCTGCGAGCGTCTCGGGCCGCATCCCGTCATGCGATGCGCATCCGCATTGGGCGTCGTCTTTGGGGACTAATTAGGCTCAGCGCCCTCCAAATTGCGTGGCTCGTGCGAAAACGGACCGAAGGTGTATAGTTAGCCTGGGCCACAGCCGCCGTGCGCGCTTGGCGCGTAACGCTCTCGATGCTAGTGAACCAGTGGAAGTTGGATCGTTCTATGAAGCGCGACACTCATGATGCCGGGCCCGCGCCCGATGCGGCGGACTTCGCGGCTGGCAGTGTAGCCACGGCGCCCAGCCGGCGCGCCAATGGTGGCCGCCCGACACGCGCCCAGGCGAGCGAAATTCAAGATGCGATCTTTGCAGCCGCGATGTCGGAATTTTCGGAACGCGGCTTTCACGGCGGAAGCATCGCCGGTATTGCTGCGCGCGCGAATGTCACTCGAGCGACCGTCTACAACCACTTCAGCAGCAAGGAAGCGGCGCTAAATCAGCTGAACCAACGCACGGCTAATCGTCTTCGATCGTCTCTCGCGGAGGTTATTGATAATGACCGCCCCGTTTGGGAGGTCCTGCAGGACGTCGGGCGCTGCTTCTACAAGGAAGGCGTTTCAACGGACTCAATATCCGTGTCAAGGATCCTCATAATGGAGGCGGATCGCTTTCCAGAACTCGTCGCCAAGACCCACGAATTGCGATGGTATTGTCTCGAACCTCTCTCTAGCTATTTCGAAACGCTCTCGATGGCCGGCGGCATGGCGGTGGACGACCCCCAGCGCGCGGCGCAGCAGTTCATGCACCTCGTTACAAGCTCAGTAGATTACCTGTTCGATTCGGAAGGAACAATGTCTGCAAAGGAGCGCGAACGCTGGATAGCCTCCGCTGTGCGCATTTTCTTGCATGGCGCACTGCGCCGATCGTAGATCGCCGCAACCGCGCCTGCGGAAACGGAAGAAACTGGGACGGCGCGCCCTTACGCCTGATCGCTCGTCGACGTTCGATTCCCACGACATGTACGCGGTCTCTCGGCCGCCGCGCGGCGAGCGCGGATCTCCCCGACCACGCGCAGGGCCCAATTGACAGCAACTAGTCACGGGTGGATAGTAACTCAGTGGCTTCGCTCCCGGGCGTCACTCGGCGGCGCAAGCGGAACGACATAAGCGTCCCGCGCTCAAGCTGGGTCAGCGGAGGAAAAATGATCGATTCTGGCAATTTGAACCCATTCCCGGACAGCTTGGTGGGGGCCATTTACGGCAGCCTGACCCAGGACACGCCTTGGGTCGAAGCCTTGGATCTGCTGCGCGACGCCCTGAGGGCCAACGTGGCCTGCCTGCGGATTTCGCTCAAAGGGGCGAACCCTCGCGAATACCTGTTCGCCGCCGGGCCGAGGGCCTCGGAGCAGGCCATCGCGGAGTGGGAGGCGCGGCGCGCGCGCGAGCTGTTGCCGCTCGAGCTTCGCCTCGGCGAGGCGCGAGTGGTGAACTGGTCGGAGCTTGCCCCGTCCGGCGAGATGTCCGAGATGCTCCTGCGTTACGACGTTGCGTCGATGGCGGTCATGCTGGTCGCCTCCGATGAGGGCGTGGAATATCTGCTGCAGGCTTGCCGCGGCGGAGCCGAAGGGGAGTACAGCGCCGAAGAGCTGTCGCTGTTCAGCATGATCGGCGACCATTTCGGGCGCGCACTCAAATTGCGCAAGGAACTCGTTACGGCGCAAGTCGTGAACGGATTCCAGTCCGACGCTCTCGATCGACTCGGGATCGCCGCGCTTCTCGTCTCGTCAGACGGCCACTTCAATGCCCTGAATAAGACCGCCCACCGGATTCTTGCCGACAATGAAGGCCTGCGCATCTGCGGGGGGCGGCTTCGCACGGTCGATTTGCGCGATGATCGGCTGTTCCAATCCATCGTCAAGGAGGTGCTCGCCTCCGGGCCTGCCGATT
>CBJNAS010000445.1:0-2898 GCA_966434565.1 uncultured Phenylobacterium sp. | reverse complement strand
GGCCTTGCGGCGCATCCAGGCGAGCTCGTGCAGATAGGGCTGGCCGCGCAGCAGCGTCCCGGCCGCCGCCGGCGCCGCGGTGTCGAACGCCGAGCCGGCGGTCACCCGCGGACCCGTCGCGGCGGCGCCCAGCAGGGCCTCGCGCGCCTCCGCCTCGGTGGTCCCGCCGAAGCTCAGGACATCGAGCTGCTCGAACCCGCCATGACAGGCGAGCGCCCGGTAGAGCTGCAGGTTGGCGACGTCCTTGCCGAACGGATTGGCCCCGAGGCCCAGCCGCCCCGGCGGGTGGAAGATGGAGAGCCTGGCCGCCATGTCAGGAGACCGTGGGCTTCGGAACGCCCCCTCCGTCTCGCGCCTGGCGGCGCGATCCACCTCCCCCGCTGCGCGGTGGAGGATCTGAGAGCGAAGATACTCCACCGCTTGCGGGGGACCTGTCCGCGCAGCGGACTGAGGGGGCGTTCGACACGGCAGTGCGCTTAGCACGCCGGGCGCGGGCTCAGAAGGGCGCCTTCCAGCCGCCGCCCAGCGCCTGCACCAGGGCCACCGCCGTGGTCTGCCGCGTGGCGGTGGCCTGCACCAGGCTCTGCTGGGCGGCGAGCGCATTGGCCTGGGCGGTGACCACCGAGGTGTAGTCGACCTGGCCGGCCTTGTACTGGTTCAGCACCATGGTCGCGGCCTGGCCGGCGGCCAGGGCGGCCTGGCGGCGCAGGTCGTATTCCTGGGTCAACACCCGCTGGGCCGCCAGCTGGTCTTCCACGTCCTGGAAGGCGGCGAGCGCGGTCTGGCGATATTGCGCCACCGCCTGCTCGTAGGAGGCGCGGGCGGCGGAGACCTGGGCGTGGCGCAGACCGCCCGCGAAGACCGTCTCGGCCACCGAGGCGCCGATCGACCAGAGGCTGTTGGAGGCGTTGAACAGCCCGCCGAGCTCGGCGCCGGCGACGCCGTAGGAGCCGGTCAGGCTCAGGTCCGGGAAGTAGGCGGCGACGGCGACCCCGATCTGGGCGCTGGCTGCAGCCGCGCGCCGCTCGGCCGCGGCGATGTCCGGCCGGCGCTGCAGCAGCGTCGAGGGCACCCCCGCCGGGATCTGCGGGACCGGCGCGGCCCAGCGGGGATCGGCGGAGATGGCGAAGGTCTCCGGCGTCTCGCCGACCAGGACGGCGATGGCGTGCTCGAAGGCCGCGCGCGTGCGCGCCAGGTCGGCCAGGTTGGCCTCGGTGGCGGACAGCTGGGTCTGCGCCTGCAGGGCGTCGGAATGGGGCGCGATGCCGGCGTCGTAGCGGTTCTGGGCGATCTGCAGGCTCTTGCGGTAGCCCTCGACGGTCTGGGTCAGCAAGGCGATCTCGGCGTCGTTCTCGCGCAGCTGCAGGTAGTCGGCGGCGAGCGAGCCCTGGGCCGCCAGCCGGGCGCCGGCGAGGTCGGCCTCGCTGGCCTGGGCCTGGCCGCGCGCGCTCTCCACCTGGCGGCGGATGCGGCCCCAGACGTCGGGCGTCCAGCTCGCGTTGGCCTGGAACCGGTAGTTGTTGCTGGTGCGCCCGCCGCCGGAGACGAAACTCGTCCCGCCGGAGGTGATCACCGTGCTGGCCCCGCTGCGGCCCGAGCCGGAGCGGGTCGCGCTGCCCCCCAGCGCCACGGTCGGGAAGAAGGCGGCGCGCTGTTCGGCGACCAGAGCTTCGGCCTGGCGCCACGCGGCGTCGGCGGCGACCACGTTCTGGTTGGACACCGCGACCCTGGCCTCCAAGGCGCTCAGCGTCGGGTCCTCGAACATCGCCCACCAGTCGCCGCGGGGCGCGAGGTCGGCCGGCTGGGCCGGGCTCCAGCCCTGCTCCTTGTAGGCCGGCGCGGTGGCCAGGCTCGGACGTTGGTAGTTGGGGCCGACGGCGCAGCCGGCGAGGGCTGTGGCGAGGGCCAGGGCCGATAGAAGGCGAACGCCCCCTCCGTCTCCCGCCTGCGGCGGGATCCACCTCCCCCGCTGCGCGGTGGAGGACCTGAAGATGCTCCACCGCTTGCGGGGGAGCTGTCGCCCCCCGGGTCCGGCCGCAGGCCGGCCCGAGGACAGGCTCAGGCGAGTGAGGGGGCGTTCGGCGTTTAGCATGGTCAGCATCACTCCGCCGGCGCAGGCGCGGGGCCGGGGCCCGCGAGGCGGCTCAGGAAGCGCTCGTCGCGCCCGCGCGGCCGCAGGCGGTCGAGGTAGATGTAGACGACAGGCGTGGTCAGCAGGGTGAGCAGCTGGCTGGCGATCAGCCCGCCGATGATCGCCACCCCCAGCGGCTGGCGCAGCTCCGAGCCCTCGCCGAAGCCGATGGCCAGCGGAAGCGCTCCCAGGCCGGCGGCGAGCGTGGTCATCAGGATCGGCCGGAAGCGCAGCAGGCAGGCCTCGCGCACGGCCTCGGTGGCGGAGAGCGCCCGCGCCCGCTGGGCTTCCAGGGCGAAGTCGATGATCAGGATGGCGTTCTTCTTGACGATGCCGATCAGCAGGAAGACCCCGATCAGGGCGATGATCGAGAACTCCATGTGGAAGATCAGCAGGGCGTAGACCGCCCCCACGCCGGCCGACGGCAGGGTCGAGAGCACGGTGATCGGGTGGACCAGGCTCTCGTAGAGCACGCCGAGGACGATGTAGATCGCGGCCAGCGCCGCTGCGATCAGCAGGGGCTCCGAGGCGTTCTGCTGCTGGGCGAGCTTGGCCGTGCCCTGGAAGCCGCCGCGGACATTCGTCGGCATGGCGATCTTCGCCTCCGCGTCGGTGAAGGCGGCTTCGGCGTCGCTCATCGAGCGGCCCGGCGCCAGGTTGAAGGAGATGGTCCCGGCGAGCTGGGCGTCCTGGTGGCTGACGCTGGCCGCCGTCGCCCGCTGCAGGAAGCGCGCCATGGCCGGCAAGGGCGCCAGCTGCGCAAAGCT
>CBJNAS010000444.1:0-2905 GCA_966434565.1 uncultured Phenylobacterium sp. | reverse complement strand
GGGCCACGTCGTCGGTGGTGGTGAACTCGCCGTCGACGGTGTCCTTCAGCATCACCTTCTTGACCACCTCCTCCTCGCTGATCCCCAGCTCCTTCGCCTGCTCGGGGATCTGCTTTTCGACCAGCGGCGTGCGCACGAAGCCCGGGCAGATGACGTTGGAGCGCACCCCGTGCTTGGCGCCTTCCTTAGCCACCACCTTGGCCAGGCCGATCAGGCCGTGCTTGGCGGTGACGTAGGGGGCCTTGAGCAGCGAGGCCTCCTTGGAGTGCACCGAGCCCATGTAGAGGATCGAGCCGCCGCGGCCTTGCGCGTACATGTGGCGCAGGCAGGCGCGGGTGGTGAGGAAGGCGCCGTCCAGGTGGATGGCCAGCATCTTCTTCCAGTCGGCGAACTTGAAGGCCTCCAGCGGCTCGACGATCTGGATCCCGGCGTTGGAGACCAGCACGTCGATCGCGCCGAAGCGGCTGGCCACGGAGTCGACGCCGGCGTCGACCTGTGCCTCGTCGGTGACGTCCATGGCCACCCCGAAGGCGGTCTCGCCGGAGGCGTCGAACTCCGCGGCCGCGGCCTGGGCGGCGGCCAGGTTGATGTCGGCGATCGCCACCTTGGCTCCGTCGGCCAGGAACTGGCGGGCGATCTCCTTGCCGATGCCGCTCGCGGCGCCGGTGACGATGGCGACCTTGTCCTTCAGGCTCATGCGGGATCCTTCTCCGTGCGAAGCGGGCGGCTGGTGGGGCTGACGAAATCGTAGACGTGGACGGCGTTTGAGCCCCTGGGCAGGGTCAGCACCTCGGGATGCGCCAGGGTGGTCTCGGCGTCCCTGCGGCCGGCGGCCCAGTGGTCCTCCATCGTCCGGCGGGAGAACTCATAGTCCTTCGACTGGCCCTCGTAGTCGGGCGAGCGGTAGATCAGCTGGACGATGTTGTAGACCGCCGGATCCGCCGCGCGCGCCAGGAAGCGCGCCTGGGGCGTGGCGGCCAGCTCCGGCGGCATCAGGGCCAGGAGCTCGTTGTAGACGGCGCGCAGGTGCTGCAGCCGGCGGAAGCTGTCGGTGGCCGCCCGGGTGCGGCTGGAATACTGGATTTCCTTGGCGCGGTTGGCGACGTCCATCAGGTCGCGCGGGGCCTCGCCGCGGGCGCTCCACAGGTCGACCTGGAAGACCAGGGTGTCGAGGTCGGAGCGGGCCGAGAGCACCCAGTCGAGTGGCGTGTTGGAGACCAGGCCTCCATCCCAGTACAGCTCGCCCTCGATCTCCACCGGCGCAAAGGCCGGCGGCAGGGCGCCGCTGGCCATCACGTGCTCGGGGCGGATCGTCTGCGTCTCGTTGTCGAAATAGGCGAAGTTGCCGGTGCGCACGTTCACCGCGCCGACGCTGAACCGGACATCGCGGGCGTTGATGCGGTCGAAGTCGACCAGCCGCTCCAGGGTGGCGCGCAGCGGGGCGCAGTCGTACCAGCTGGTCGCGCCCGGCGTGGCCGACGGGCGCAAGTAGGGCGGCGGCACGCGGGGGGAGAAGAAGCCGGGCGCACCCTGGGCCATGATGCGGCCGGCGGACAGCTGGTTGAGCCAGCCGCGCATCAGGCCTTCGGTCAGGAACTCGGCCCAGGGGGCCAGCCAGGCGCCGCCGTCGCCACTGGTGACCAGCTCCCAGAACTCGCGCAGCCGCTCGATCCGCCGTTCCGGCGGATTGCCGGCGAGGATGGCGCTGTTGATCGCGCCGATGGAGATGCCAGCGTACCAGCTGGGCTCGACGCCCTTGGCGAGCAGGGCCTCATAGACCCCGGCCTGGTATGCCCCCAGCGCGCCGCCGCCCTGCAACACGAGGGCCACGCTCTCGAATGGCGTGCCGTTCGCCCGCGGCTTGGCGGCGGGCGCCTCGACCGCGCCGGTCCGGCCGGAGACGATGGTCTTATCCACGGCGCTCCCCTCGAGACGGCATATCGCCAGCCTCGCCGAGAATGGGGACGGGATCCTGTCGGCCGCAAGGGCGGCGCGAGGCGATTTCAACCACGGAATGCACGGACGACACGGAAATTGAACGGGGAACGCCTGCGGCGCCTATTCGCGCACCCGCCCTCGGCGTCGTCCGTGCATTCCTTGGTTCAAAAAATCAGACGCCCACGAGCTCGCCCGCCAGCGCCTTCTCGATGAGCGCGATGGTACGCTCGACGCCGAAGATCGCGACGAAGGAGCCGAAGCGCGGGCCCTGGCTCTGGCCGAGCAGCACCTCGTAAAGGGCGGCGAACCAGGCGCGCAGGGGCTCGAAGCCGGCGGCCTTGCCGACCTCGAACACCTCGTTCTGGATGGTCTCGGCGTCGACGCCCTCGGGCAGGGCGCGCAGACGCACGGCCAGCGCCTCCATGGCCGAGCGTTCCTTGGCGTCGGGGCCGCGGAACCGCTTCGAGGGCTTCACGAAGTCCTCGTAGTAGTTGATCGCATAGCCCGCGAGCTTGTCGAGCAGCGGCTGGGTCTCGGGCGTGGCGCCCGGGATGTAGCGCTCCAAGAAGCCCCAGAGGATCGCCTTGGTCGAGGCGTCCGCCGCGGAGACCAGGTTCAGCAGCAGGGAGAAGCTGACCGGCGAGCCCTGCGCGGCCGGCGCTCCATGGTGCACGTGCCAGGCCGGGTTGTCGATCGCCGGCTGGCCGGTCTCGGCCCGGGTCCGGTTGAAGGCGTCGAGCTGCTGCAGGTACTCGTCGGTCGCTTTGGGGATGACGTCGAAGTACAGACGCTTCGCCGACTTTGGCGACTGGAACATGTAGTAGGCCAGGCTCTCGGGCGTGCCGTAGCGGAGCCACTCCTCCATGGTCAGGCCGTTGCCCTTGGACTTCGAGATCTTCTGGTTGTTCTCGTCCATGAAGAGCTCGTAGTGGAAGGCCTCCGGCGGCTCGCCGCCCAGCGCCTTGCA
>CBJNAS010000443.1:0-2912 GCA_966434565.1 uncultured Phenylobacterium sp. | reverse complement strand
AGCTCCAGCGCGTCGAACGCCTCGAAGGTCGGGACCTTGTCCTCCTGCATGTCCTTCGAATAGGCGAGCGGCAGGCCCTTCATCACCACCGAGAGCTGCTGGAACGACCCCAGCGCCTTGCCAGCCTTGGCGCGGATCAGCTCGGCGGCGTCCGGGTTCTTCTTCTGCGGCATGATCGAGGAGCCGGTGGTGAAGGCGTCCGTCAGCCGGATGAAGCCGAACTGCGGCGTCATCCAGACGACGATCTCCTCAGAGAGACGCGACAGGTGCAGCGCGCAGATGGATCCGGCCGCCAGGGCCTCCAGGGCGAAGTCGCGGTCCGAAACGCTGTCCAGGGAATTGGCCGTCGGCCGCTCGAAGCCCAGCGCCTCGGCGGTCATGTGGCGGTCGATGGGGAAGGGCGAGCCGGCCAGCGCCGCGGCGCCCAGCGGGCTCTCGTTCATCCGCGCCCGGGCGTCGGCGAAGCGGCCCGCGTCGCGGCCGAACATTTCGACATAGGCCATCAGATGGTGGCCGAAGGTGACCGGCTGGGCGGGCTGCAGGTGAGTGAAGCCCGGCATCAGGGTCTCGGCGTGCGCCTCGGCCTTGGCGAGGAGCGCCTTTTGCAGCGCCTGGACGAGGGCTGCGGTCCGGTCGCAGGCCTCGCGCACCCACATGCGGAAGTCGAGCGCCACCTGGTCGTTGCGCGAGCGCGCCGTGTGCAGCCGCCCGGCCGCTGGCCCGATCAGCTCGCGCAGCCGCGCCTCCACGTTCATGTGGATGTCCTCGAACTCCTCCCGGAAGGGGAAGGTCCCGGCGGCGATCTCCTCGCCGATCTGGGCGAGTCCCTGCTGGATGGCGCTCTCGTCCTCGCTTGAAATGACGCCCGCCTTGCGCAACATCGCCGCGTGCGCGCGGGACCCGGCCAGGTCCTGCAGCGCCAGCCTGCGATCGAAGCCGATCGAAACGTTGATCGCCTGCATCAAGTCGGCGGGCTTGTCGGAGAAGCGGCCGCCCCACATCGCCTGCCCGGCGGCGGGCGTTCTGGAGGCGTCAGAGGAGTCGTCTGTCATATGAGCGAACATTCCGGGGCGAAGCCCAGGGGCGGGATCCTGACCTGGGCGCTTTGGGGCGTCGCCCTGATCGGCGTCGCGGCGGTTCTCTACATCATCGTCCAGGCGTCCATCAAACCTCAGCAGCCCGGCGACCTCGACTCCGTGGCCCACGGGCAGATGAAGAAGCTCGCCGCCCCTGCGGAGCCGGCCATGGGGCCGCCCTACGTCTTCCAGGACGCGGCGGGTCAGCCGGTGCGCGCCGGCGACTTCAAGGGCAAGGTCCTGGTGCTGAACCTCTGGGCCACCTGGTGCGCGCCCTGCGTCTCGGAGATGCCGACACTGGCCAGGCTCGCGAGCGAGTACGCCGGCAAGCCTGTGGTCGTCGCCGCGGTCAGCATAGACACGCCGGCGGACCTGGAGAAGGCCAAGGCCTTCATCGCCCAGCATCCGCCGCTCGGCTTCTACGCCGATCCGCAGATGAAGCTGCCGTTCGCGTTCAAGCCCGCCGCGAGCGGCGTGCCCACCACCGTGATCTACGGCGCCGATGGGCTCGAGCGTGGTCGGATGTCAGGCGCGGCCGACTGGTCGGGTCCAGACGCCCGCGCCGTCGTCGATCATGTCCTCGCCGAGCGCTGAGGGCCTTCAGGCCACCTCGCGCACGCGCTTGTTCTCGCCGGTCAGGGTACGCAGCAGGCCCAGAAGGCTTGACCGCGTCTCCGGGCTCAGTAGTTCGAAAGCCGACAGCAGTTCCAGGGCGCCGGGCGTGCGCATGCGCGTCAGGATGTCGAGATCCGTCGTATTGTTTCCGTCCGGCGCATCGAGCACGTCCATCAGGTCGACCACCCGGCATTGCAGCGCCCGGGCGATCTGCACCAGCCGGGAAAAGGAGATCCGGTTGGCGCCGTTTTCGTACTTCTGAATCTGCTGGAAGCTGACGCCGCACTTCTCGGCCAGGGCTTCCTGGGAGATGCCGAGACTGCGACGCCTTATCCTCACCGCCGCGCCCAGGGCGATATCCATTGGATCGGGCGCTTTTGTCGATAGCTCACTCAACTGGCATTTCCTCCGCTGCCCGCGACTCCTGAGCGTTCGCTTGGGCCTTTAACAACTATGGGCTTTATTTCAAGATTGAAAAGCGGAAATGGTGGCGCCGCCCGCGCAACCGCCGCCATGGTTGCGGGTTGCTGTGTGATGTGGCCGCCTCCGCAACCTCCCGGCGTCGTCGAGCGCCCCGCGCAGCCGCGGGCCGGCCCAATGACGGGCCAAAGGCGGCGGCTGAGCGCCATTCTGGGCGCCGGTCTGGCCGCGATCGTCTCCATCGGGCTGGTCTACTGGATTGGGACGGGGGAGGATCGGACCTTCCTCTCTCCTTCCCGGCGCGGGCCTGCTCCCGTGGCGCGCCCCGCCTACGCGCCGATCCAGGCCGACGCGGGCCAGGTCGTGCGCGCCTACGACCAGCTGCAGGAGATCTACGCCAACCAGGGGATTGCCGGGGTGACGCAATTTGCCGGCTCCTGCGCCCAGTCCTTGAAGAGCGATCCGGGCGTCCTGGACTTCTGCCTCGCCTTCGACGTCTACGCGAATGCTTTGCGGGCGGACGACCCGCAGGCGCGCGCCGGCCTGGCGGACGCGGACGCGCGGGACCTGTCGCTGGCCGAGAGTGTCCTGCCGCCGGGCGCGGATGCGTCTGCGCGGCTGGCGCAGGTGCGTCTGCTCGCCCGCCAGACCAGCCTGGCGACCGCCGCGACCAGCGCGCCCGCCGCTCCGGCGTCTCCGCAGCCCGCGCCGCCGACCCGGGCTTCTGACAGCGCTCCAGCGGCGCATCCCGTTCACGCTGTCCGGGCCAGGGCCCGGGCGCCGGCTCGCGCCGTGGCCGGG
>CBJNAS010000442.1:0-2913 GCA_966434565.1 uncultured Phenylobacterium sp. | reverse complement strand
GGTTGAACTCGATCGGCGTCCAGAACCACTTCATCAAGCGGCTGAACCTGCGCGAACAGCTGATCCGCGAGGTGGAGATCATCCCGCTTGAGGTCGTGTGCCGCAATGTCGCAGCGGGCTCGCTGTCGACCCGCTTCGGCCTGCCCGAGGGCCAGCCGCTGCCCCGCTCGATCATCGAGTTCTACCTGAAGGACGACAAGCTCCACGACCCGATGGTCGCCGAGGAGCACATCACCGCCTTCAACTGGGCCACCACCCAGGAGATCGACGACATGATGGCGCTGACGCTGCGGGTGAACGATTTCCTGACCGGCATGTTCGGCGCCGTCGGCATCAGCCTGGTCGACTTCAAGATCGAGTTCGGGCGCATCTGGGAGAACGAATTCTCCCGCATCATCCTCGCCGACGAGATCAGCCCGGACAGCTGCCGGCTGTGGGATTCCCAGACCAACGAGAAGCTGGACAAGGACCGCTTCCGGCGCGACCTGGGCAACGTCATCGAGAGCTATACCGAGGTGGCTCGCCGCCTGGGCATCATGAAAGAGATGCCGACCGTGATCCAAGGAGGCCTCCACTAGTGAAGGCGAAGGTGCATGTGTTCCTGAAGCCCGGCGTGCTGGACGTGCAGGGCAAGGCCGTCGAGCGCGAGTTGCACGGCCTGGGCTGGAGCGGCGTCGAGCACGTCCGCGTCGGCAAGACCATCGAGTTCGACCTCGCCGCCGGCGACCCGGCCGCCGCCGAGGCCGAGGTCAAGGCCATGTGCGAGAAGCTGCTCGCCAACACGGTGATCGAGAGCTACCGCGTGGAGGTGGCGTGAGGAGGCCTCTGGCCGTCTTCCTTCTTCTCAGTCTCGGCCTTTCCGCCTGCGCGCCCAAGGCCGAGCCGCCCAAGCCCGTCGCCCTCGACTGCAGCCAGTCGTTCGAGGCGCTGAAGGCGAAGATCACCAGCCAGCCGAACCTGGTCCCCGCCCCGCCGGATCCGGCCGAGCCCTATCGCGCCTATTCCCTGGCCGACGGCAGCCTCTCCTGGTTCATCACCGAGCCAGGCGCCCCCGCCCACCCGGCGATCCTGATGCAGCAGGCGGGCGCCGGCGGGGCCATGACGAACACCGGCTGCGCCTACGGCGACAAGGCGGCGTACCAGCAGCTTACAGCCTACCTGGCCGGACTGAAGGCGGGCCGGAAGTGAGGGGCTGGACAAGCGCCCTCCCTCCCCCTCATGGGGAGGGGACGACCGCGAATCGGTCAGGGGTGGGGCAGTCAGGGCCAGTCACGACGCCCGGCGCCAGCCCCACTTCCCCACCCTGCTCGCCTTCGGCGAGCTGTCCCTCCCATGAAGCGGAGGGAGGAGAGTTGAGATGAAAGCCGCCGTCATCGTCTTCCCCGGCTCCAACTGCGACCGCGACTGCAAGGTCGCCGTCGAGCGCGCCACGGGCGCCAAGGTCGACATGGTCTGGCACGCCGACACCGCCCTGCCCGCGGGCGTCGACCTGATCGTGCTGCCGGGCGGTTTCTCCTATGGCGACTACCTGCGCTGCGGGGCGATGGCCGCGCTCTCGCCGATCATGCGCGAGGTGAAGGCGGCCGCCGAGCGCGGGGTGGCGACGGTCGGCATCTGCAACGGCTTCCAGATCCTCTGCGAGTCGCACCTGCTGCCCGGCGCCCTGCTGCGCAACGAGAAGCTCAAGTACGTCTGCAAGCCAGTGGCGCTGGAGGTGACCAACGCCCAGACCCGCTTCACCGCCGGCTACGCCGACCGGCGCGAGGTGACGATGACGGTGGGCAACGGCGAGGGGAACTTCTTCGCCGACGCGGCGACGCTGGACCGGCTGGAGGGCGAGGGCCAGGTGGTCTTCCGCTATCGCGACAATCCGAATGGCTCGGCCCGCGACATCGCCGGCATCGTCAACGCCCGCGGCAACGTCCTGGGCCTGATGCCCCACCCCGACCGCGCCTTCGAGGCGGAGCTGGGCTCGGCCGACGGGGCGATCCTGTTCCAGAGCGCCCTTGCGAGCGCTTGACTTGGCGAGCGCCTGAGGTCGCAAAATGAAAGGGCCGGGGCGCGTCCGCGCCTCCGGCCCTTCCCTTCGGCCGCGCAGCCGCCCCGAGCGGGCGGCTGGGCCGGACCGGCGTGGCGGCTAAGCGCCGGTCACGCCGCTGCTGGTTCTGCTGGTGGCCGTCCAACAGCCGGCGCGCCCGGGTTGTTCCGCCCTATCGCGCCCGCGCCCGAACATCGCTAGAAGCCCGCACATGAGCGCCCAGCCTTCCAAGACCATGGCCGAGACGGCCGCCGAGTTCGGACTGAAGCCCGACGAGTACGAGCTGATCCTGCGCCGTCTGGACCGCGAGCCGAACCTCGTCGAGCTCGGAGTCTTTTCGGTGATGTGGAGCGAGCACTGCTCCTACAAGTCCTCGAAGCGGCAGCTCTCCAAGTTCCCGACCAAGGGCCCGCGCGTCATCTGCGGTCCGGGCGAGAACGCCGGCGTGGTCGACATCGGCGACGGACACGCCTGCATCTTCAAGATGGAGAGCCACAACCACCCGTCCTACATCGAGCCCTACCAGGGCGCGGCGACGGGCGTGGGCGGCATCATGCGCGACGTCTTCACCATGGGGGCGCGGCCGGTGGCGCTGCTGAACGCCCTGCGCTTCGGCGATCCGGGCCACCCGAAGACCAAGCGGCTGGTCAGCGGCGTGGTGGCCGGGATCGCCGGCTACGGCAACTGCGTGGGCGTGCCGACGGTGGCGGGCGAGACCAACTTCCACCGCGGCTACGATGGCAACATCCTGGTCAACGCCATGTGCGTGGGTCTGGCCGACGCCGACAAGATCTTCTACTCGGCCGCGCCCGCGCCCGGCCTGCCGGTGGTCTACTTCGGCTCCAAGACCGGCCGCGACGGCATCCACGGCGCGA
>CBJNAS010000441.1:0-2916 GCA_966434565.1 uncultured Phenylobacterium sp. | reverse complement strand
CTGTTCCGCACCGAGTTCCAGTTCATGGTCGCCGAGGAGATGCCGCGCTTCAACGCCCAGGCCGCGCTCTACGAGCGGGTGATGGACGCCGCCGGCGACCTGCCGGTCACCTTCCGCACCCTCGACCTGGGCGGCGACAAGGTGCTGCCCTACCTGGAGGCCGAGCGCGAGGAGAACCCGGCGCTGGGATGGCGCGCCATCCGCATGGGACTGGACCGGCCGGCGCTGCTGCGCCTGCAGCTGCGCGCCCTGATCGCCGCCTCCCGCGGCCGGCCGCTGCGCATCATGTTCCCGCTGGTGGCCAGCGTGGACGAGTTCCGCGCCGCCCGCACGCTGGTCGACACCGAGGTGGCCTGGGCGGAG
The DNA here is from genome assembly GCA_966434565.1 of uncultured Phenylobacterium sp. Taxonomy (GTDB): domain Bacteria; phylum Pseudomonadota; class Alphaproteobacteria; order Caulobacterales; family Caulobacteraceae; genus Phenylobacterium. The sequence goes on along the minus strand of CBJNAS010000441.1, from coordinate 2,553 downwards.
CGCCGCGGGCGCGCAGCCCCCGCCCGCCTGGACGTGGGCGCGATGATCGAGGCGCCGGCGCTGATCTGGCACCTCGACGCGCTGCTGCCGATGACCGACTTCGTCAGTGTCGGGACCAACGACCTGATGCAGTACATGTTCGCCGCCGACCGCGGCAATCCGCGGGTCTCGGACCGCTACGACCCGCTCTCGCCGCCGGCGCTCCGGGCGCTGCAGATGATCCAGCAGGCCTGCGCCGAGACCGGCACGCCGGCCAGCGTCTGCGGCGAGATGGCCGGCCGGCCGCTGGAGGCTTTCGTGCTCGTGGCCCTGGGCTTCGATCGGCTGTCGATGCCCCCAGCAGGCGTGGGACCAGTGAAGCAGATGGTGCTGTCCTGCGACCGCGAGGCGGCCCGCCGCGGGGTCTCGGCCTTACTGAAGGGGGGCTCGGGCTCGGTCCGCAACGAAATCGAGACCCTGGCGCGCAAGCTCTACCTCGCCGTGTGAGACGGCGCCCGGCGCGTGGCGCATCACCGCATTGAGAAGCGGAGGCAGGCGCGTTACCGAAAGATTAATCCCGACTCGTCTAGAACTTGCCGATATCGCCTCGTACGCTGCGCGGGCGCGGCGCTGTCAAGCAACAGGAACGTCAGTGGCCATGCCGCTCGACTCAGGTGGAAGCGAGCATCTGTCGGCCCACGACGGGGCGCCGCCGCGCGGGCCCGCGCCGCCCTCCCTGCAGAGCGGCGCCGACGTCGGCGAGGCCCTGAGGGCCGTGCGCCTGCACCAGGGCCGCAGCCTGGACGAGCTGGCCGAAGCCACCCGCGTGCGGGCGGGCTACCTGGCCGCGATCGAGGACATGCGCCTGGAGCTGCTGCCCTCGCGCCCCTTCACCATCGGCTATATCCGCGCCTATGCGGCCGCCCTCGGCCTCGATGCGGAGTCCGCGGTCGAGCGCTTCCGCGCCGACGAGCCTGTGCTGGACGAGCCGTTGCGCGAGCCGCTCGGCGTGCACGAGGAGCGCGACCCACGCCTCACCTCGATGATGGTCGGCGCCTGCGTGATCGTGGCCGCCATCTTCCTCTGGAACATCGCCCGGCGCGCCATGGTGGACGACGCGCCGCCGCCGCCCACCGCCTCGGACCTCGCCGCCGCCAAGGCCCTGGCGATGGAAAAGCCGGGCCCGATGACGCTGGGGCCGCCGCTGCCGGCGCCGGTGGAATCCACCACCCCACCGCCCTACGAGACGCCAGGCCTCGCCGAAGCCACCGTCGGCGAGGGCGGCCGCATCACCCTGGGCGGGCGCCCCAAGCCGTTGGACCAGGTCTCCGATCCGCCGCCGCCCGAGCAGCTCGCGCCGGCCTTCGCGCCCAAGGGCGGCATCTACGGCGCGCCGGCCAACGAGCGCTCGCTGGTGACGGTGCAGGCCTTGAAGCCTTCGCTGCTGATGGTGCGCGGCGCCGACGGCTCGCTCTACTTCGCCCGCCAGCTAGCCCAGGGCGAGGCCTTCCGCGCCCCGCAGGTCGACGGCCTGACCTTCAACGTCACCGACCCCAACGCCTTCCAGGTGTTCGTGAACGGCCAGTCGAAGGGCGTGCTGCCCGCAGCCCAAGCGTCGGTGAGCGGGCTGGCGGGGGGATAGGCCCCGCAGCCGCCTGCGACGAAGAAGACGAGGTGACGGGCAAGCTCAGCCGTGCTTCGATCGCCGCGGGCCTGGGGGGTGAACGGTGAGCGCCGGTTTCATGTCGCGTCCGCACGCGGCCCCAGAGGTCTCGCTCGACGAGCGCATCGGCCGCGCACTGCTGCGCGAGCGCGAGGACGAGGGCGTGATCGCCGTCGAGAACGGCCGGGTGGTCGCCTGCACCCGTCATGCGGTCGAGCTGATGGGCTGGAACGCGGCCGAGGCGCTGGGCGCCGACTTCGCCGACCTGATCGGCGCGCATGGGGGCGAGGTGCTGCAGCTGCGGTTCCGCAGCGCGCTGCTGAACGATTCGCCGGTGGAGTTCGTCGCCGAGCGGCCCGGCGGGCGCGACGAATGGATCAAGGTCCGCAGCCTGCCGCTGTCGCCGGGCGTGGCCTTCCTGCTGCGCGACGTCACCGACCGCGAGGTCGGCGAGCGCAGCCTGCGGCGCAAGGAGCAGCGCCTGCTGGCCGCCAACCGCAGCCTGCGGCTGGCCCACAGCGCGGCGCACGCAGCCAGCTGGGAGTGGCGCGCCGGCCGCTCGATGCGCTGGCTCGACCTCGCCGCCGCGCGCGAGCTGCAGAGCCTGCCGCCGGCCTGGACCGATGACGAGGAGATCCTCGACTGGCGCCGGGTCATAGCCCCCGACGGCCGAGGCGTGTTCGACCGGGCGGTGCGGGCGCTCGCGGTGCGCGGCGACGCCTCCTTCGAGGTCGAGGTGACCGGCGCGGACGGCCGGCGCCACTGCATGCGCATCGACTGCGCAGTCACCGAGCGCGACGCGGTGGGCGCCCCTCTGCGGGTCAGCGGGGTCACCGTCGACGTCACCCTGGCCCGGCGGGCCGAGGAGGCGCTCAGGGAGGAGATCGAGCAGCGCAAGCACTCCGAGGAGC
>CBJNAS010000440.1:0-2929 GCA_966434565.1 uncultured Phenylobacterium sp. | reverse complement strand
ATCACTTCGAAATCCGCGAAGTTCTCGAGGCGTATGTGCATGCCTGCGACCGCAGCGACCTCGATGCCGTTAAAGACGTCTACTGGGAGGACAGTTTTGACCATCACGGCCCCATTGCCGGGCCGGGCTTCCAGTTTGCGACGGATTGCGTGAATTCGCTGAACCAGTATTGGACGAGCTGCACCCACATGCTGGGCCAGTCTCGCATCCGCGTTGACGGTGATCTCGCCGGCGCCGAAACCTACTATTTCGCCTCGTTGACCCGCGATCAGGACGGTACGGAGATGCTTGACCTGCAGGTCGGCCGCTATATCGACGTGTTAGAGCGTCGGGGCGGCGTGTGGCGCATCAAGGATCGCCGTTGCACCCAGGAATGGACAACCTCGATACCCGCGGGGCAGGGCTACATGCTGGATTCCGCCTTCCTCAAAGGCGCGCGCAGTACGGACGATCTGGCATACCAAGCCCTGTCGCTCGAGAAGGGCCGCGCCCGCATCGAGCGGGCCGGCTGAAACGAGGGGAAACGTTCGTGGCCGTGCAGGCGCGGTTCGACACGGAACTTCCGCAACCCCGCGCAGCCGCGACGATGACCGGCTGCGCGTCACAGGGGCGGCATCTCTTTACCCGACACAGCAATAGCCGCCGTCGACCGGAAGCAAGACACCCGTTACAAAGCGCGCCGCAGGCGACACGAGGAACCGGATCGGGTCGGCAAGGTCGCCGGGGCTCCCAAACCGCCCCATCGGCGTGCGGAGTTTGATTGCGTTCCCCCACACTGGATCGTCGAAAACTGGCCGCGCCATCCCGGTGACCACCCATCCGGGGGCGACCGCGTTGACCCGGATGTCGGGGGCCCAAGACACCGCAAGCGACTTGGTGAGCTGGGTCACGCCAGCCTTGCTCGCAGCGTAGCCCGGCGTCATTGAACTTCCGAAAATCGCGTACATCGAAGCGACGTTGACGATCGAGCCTTTGGCTTCCTCGAGCAGCGGCCGCGCGGCGACGCAGCAGCGCATAGTCCCGGTCAGATTCACGTCGACAGTGCGCGCAAATCCGTCTGGCGTGAATTCCCGGTTCGGGTCAGCCATCCCCGCGCAGTTCACGAGAGCGTCCAGCCGGCTAAGCCCCTTGAACAGGTCCTCGACCGCGGTCGTGTCGCCGACGTCCAGCACCACCCCCCGGATCGCCGGATGCTTCGGTGTGCGCTCCAACTCCGCCTCGGATACGCCCGTGACAATCACGTCATAGCCGTCTTCGGCAAGGCCCACAGCGGTCGCCCAGCCAATCCCATCCGGGCTCGCCGCCCCGGTCACTACGGCCTGCTTCATGCTTTAGCTTTTCCGGTAAACGTTAAACGGACCTGCTCGGCGATTTCGACGAAAGCAGCGTTCGCATCATCCACGAGATTCAGATAATTGAAAAACCCATGCGGGAGGGTATCGTAGCGCAGCGCGGTGACTTGAACGCCTGCCGCCCGGAGCTGTTCTGCGTAGGCGATGCCGTCGTCGCGAAGCGGGTCGAACTCTGCAATCGCGATGATCGCCGGCGGTAAGTCGCGATGGCTGGTCGCCATGCATGGGCTCGCCAGAGCCGAAACATCGGCGCCGCTGTCACCGATATACTGCCGCCAAAACCATCGCATGTCGCGCGCAGTCAGCAGGCCGGTGTCCCGATGCTCCGCAAAGGACGGCGTGTTGCAACGGGCGTCGGTCGCCGGGTAAATCAGCAGCTGGCCGTCAATCCTCGGCCCGTGCCGGTCGCGCGCCGCCAGCGCCACCGCAGCTGCGAGGTTGCCACCTGCGCTGTCTCCGCCGACGATTACGAAGCCGGCATCTCCGGTCAGCTCCGTCAGGTGCTCGCTCGCCCAGGACAGCGCTGCGTAACAATCTTCGAGACCCGTCGGAAACGGATGTTCTGGCGCGAGCCGGTAATCAACGGAAAGCACGGCCGCCCCGGTGCGATTGGCGAACGCCCTTAATGGCAGGTCGTGCGTTTCCAGGCTGCCCACGACCCAGCCCCCGCCATGAAAATAGACAATGAGGCCGGCGGTCGTTTCCTTCGGCCGATAGAGACGCGCGGGAATTGTCGCCCCATCCGCCGGAATCGCGATGTCGCGAATCTCGGCCACAGGCTCAGGCGCTCCGAACACCGATACGTCCCACATCGCGCGGGCGTCAGCGAGGTCGCAGTCAGATACCGAAGGAACTTGCGCGAGCGCTTCGAGGATTGGCGTAAACTGAGCGTTCAAAACAGGTTTTAGGGCCATAGGGGTCGGGCTTTCTTGGTCCTGTCCTGTCCGAGCTTGATGCTCGCTGGAGCTCGGCGTTGTCGGCTGAAGCGACCATGCGAGGCTTCGGCGGGTGCGACCACGTCTGAGCGGACTAAAGCGCAGCACCTCCCGCCTGAGCTCACACCTCCTCGCTTGAGCGGCGGGCGTTCCGAGTCAGCAGCTCCGTCACGCCGTGAGGCGCAGATCCCCGAGCGGCCGGCCGTCGCCGGCGGGACGCCCCAGCGGCGCAAGGCTGTTCGCAAGCACATGGACCAGCTCCGACTGCCGGTTCACGTCGGCCTTCACGAACATCGACCTCAGGTGCGCCCTTGCCGTATTGTGCGTGATGTTCAGCTCCGCCTCGACGTCTTCGAGCCGCTTGCCCTTGGCCAGACCGAGCGCGAGCCTGGCTTCTGCACGGGTGAAAGAGAAGAGCTGTTGCAGCACGTCAACATCACCGTCGTTCGCGACCGCCGAGCGGCGGACGAAAATCAGGGCGCAGGTTTCCGTGCGATGCGACACCAAGGAAAGCGACCGCCGCGCGCTCACCAGCAGGTTGAGATCGCGGCCTTCGCCGCCAGACTTGATGAGCATCGCACGCGAGCAATCGGCAGGCCCGGAGGCGAGCACCTCCTTGACGATGGATTGGAACAGCCGATC
>CBJNAS010000439.1:0-2931 GCA_966434565.1 uncultured Phenylobacterium sp. | reverse complement strand
ACGCCGACGGCCTGCGGGCGCTGGCCGCGCCAACCCGCTTCGGCGGCGGCGGCGGCGACCTGGCGACCGCGCTCAAGGTCGTCGAGGCGGTGGCTCTGGGCGAGCCCGCCACCGGCCTGGTGCTGGCCATGCAGTACATTTTCCACGCCGCGCTGGAGGATTGGCCGGGCTTTCCGGACCACCTCAAGACGGCGCTCGTGCGCGACGCCGTGGAACGCGGCGCGCTGGTCAACGCCCTGCGGGTGGAGCCCGATCTCGGCGCGCCGGCCCGCGGCGGCCTGCCGGCGACGGTCGCCCGCCGCACCGTCGATGGCTGGCGGCTTAGCGGCCGGAAGATCTATTCGACCGGCGCGCCAGGCTTGAGCTGGATGCTGGTCTGGGCGCGCACCGACGAGGCGACGCCGCGCGTTGGCCACTTCCTCGTCCCTCGCGAGTCGCCCGGCTGGCGTGTGGAGGAGACCTGGGACCACACCGGCCTGCGCGCCAGCGCCAGCCATGACGTGGTCTTCGAGAACACCCCGCTGCTCGATCAGTGGGCGCTGGGCCCGCGGCCGGCCAGCGCGCCGCAGCCGCCGACGGATCCGGTGATCGCGGTATGGGCCCCGGTGCTCACCTCGGCGGTCTATCACGCCGTGGCGACGGCCGCCCGCGACTGGTTCGTGCGCTGGGCGGCCGAGCGCGTTCCCGCCAATCTCGGCGCGCCGCTGGCCACCCTGCCCCGCTTCCAGGAGGTCGCCGGAAACATCGAGGCGCTGCTGCTGCAGAACCGGGTGCTTCTGGATACCGCCGCCGCCGGCCGGCTGCCGCCCGAGCAGGCGGGACTGGTCAAGCACCTGGTCGCCGAGAACGCCATCGCCGCCGTCGAGAAGGCGGTCGCCGTAGCCGGCAACCCGGGACTGTCGCGCCACAACGACCTGCAGCGGCACTATCGCGACGTGTTGTGCGCCCGGGTGCACACGCCCCAGGCCGACGTGGTCCTCACCGGCGCCGGCAAGGCCGCCTTCGCGCGCGTCCACGCCTGAGGCGCCAGGCCCCGCCCATCGCCCACTCTACGCGAAGCATTATTGCACGTGCGCAAGTTTTGCGCGCGAAATACATTGTATGACAAAAATCAAATATAGTACTCTATATCTCTCTTATCAGACAAAGTCGTTTGAGATATCTCTGCAACAAGGACGTTATCGCCCTTCAATTCGGGGGCATGACGTCAATGCAGAACAATCGCTTCAAACATATACGCAGACTCTTGCTGGCCAGCGCCGCAATCGCCACCGGCATTTCCGGACGATCCCAGGCCGCCGAGGCGGGCCCGGCGGCAAACGCCGCGACCGCCGCGGGCGTGGTCGAGGAGGTGCTGGTCACCGCCGCGCGCCGGACCACCACCCTGCAGGACACCCCGATCGCCATCACGGCCCTCACCCCGCAGACCCTCGAACAGCGGCGGATCGAGAACATCCGCGACCTTGCAGGTCAGATCCCGAACTTGAACGTCGCGCGCGCCACCATCAGCCACACGACCCAGACCTATTCGCTGCGCGGCGTGGGCGAGAGCGACCCCATCCAGGAGCCGGTGCTCGCGGTCTATGTGGACGATGTCTACATCCCCCGCCAGATCGGCTCGATGATCGAGTTCAACGACCTCGAGCGCATCGAGGTGCTGCGTGGGCCACAGGGCACGCTCTACGGGCGCAATTCCAGCGCCGGCGCGCTGCGCGTCATCACCCGCGATCCTGGGCGCAGTTTCCGCGCCGACGCGGAGCTGGGTCTCGGCAACTACGGCGTCGTCGAGGCGCGCGCCCTGGTGGAAGGGCCGATCAGCGACGACCTGTCGGGCAGTCTGTCCTACATCCACCACAGCCGCGACGGCATCACCCACGACCCGACGCTCGGCCACGACGTGAACCGCATCGACGTCGACGCCTACCGCGCCAAGCTGCGCTGGCAGCCGAACGACCGGCTCGACACGCTTTTCACCATCAACGCCGTGCGCGACCGCAGCGACGCGCGCGCCTACACCCCGGCGGTCCAGCCCGGCGGCTTCAGGCGCAACTACTCCTACTCGGAAGTCGAACCGAAGCAGGACCTTGACCAGGCCTCGGGCTCCGCGCGGATCACCTACAAGGTCGCCGATCACCTGCAGCTGAAGTCGATCACCGCCTACGGCGGCTTCGACCTGAACCCGGTCAACTACGACAACGACGGCCAGGCCGCGCTGATCCAGAAGAATCTGATCCACTACAACGACCAGTACGCGACCCAGGAGGTGCAACTGAACGGCGACTTCTCGCGCGTCGCCTTCACCACCGGTCTGTTCTATCTGCACGAGCGGTTCTTCGTGCAGCGCGACGGCTACAGCCGCAAGAACGCCCTGCCGACTGATCCCACGGTCACGCCCGGCAACTACAACTTCCTGCGGGCGCATAACATCACCAACACCGACGCCTATGCGGTGTTCGGCGAGGCCACCTGGTCGCTGACCGACAAGCTCAAGCTGATCACCGGGCTGCGTTGGACCCAGGAAACCAAGTCCTTCAAGTTCAATAACGGCGTGCTGAACCTCGCCGGCCAGGTGATCGCCCCCTCCATCGCCGGCGAGGCGCACAACACCTGGGCGGCGCTAACGCCGAAGGTCTCGCTGCAGTACGAGTGGTCGCCCGACCTCACCACCTACATCACCCGCTCGAAAGGCTTCAAATCGGGCGGCTACGACAACCGCGCGACCCGCCTGGACCTGGCTCTGCTGCCGTTCGCCCCGGAGGAGGTGGTCGCCTACGAGGGCGGGCTGAAGGGCCAAGCCTTCGATCACCGGCTGAGCGCCGACCTGGCGATCTTCTACAACGACTATCGCAACCTGCAGGTCTCCTTCTACGACCCGACCTATGTGGGCACGCGCCGCGGCAACGCGGGCCAGGCGCACACCTATGGGGTGGA
>CBJNAS010000438.1:0-2970 GCA_966434565.1 uncultured Phenylobacterium sp. | reverse complement strand
CCTTGGCCAGCATCGGAAACTTCCGGATCTCCGAGAGATACCGGCTCAGGCCGCCCTCTGGCGACATGACGGCAAGCGTGTTTGCGGCCATGGACATTCCCCTCATTATCGGACTTCGGGCCGTCGCGCAGGGGTGCGCATGCACAGCTGCTCCCCCAACCCTTCAGATAGGAACGAGGTTGCGGTGGAGCTAGATGTGGGGGAGGCGGTCCGAATGTCTGACTACTCCGCTCGGTTATTTAGGCGTCGAGCGTGGCAGGTTCAAGGCAGGGTGAGGCTTCCGGCGCAGCGAACGGAGGGCTAGAACCGGCGCATGGCCGAGGGCGACGCCAAGACCAGCAACCGCGGCGAGATGCGTTTCGGCCACGGCTTCCTGACCGACATCTGGTACTTCGCCGCCCTGTCGAGCGAGCTGAAGCCGGGCCGGCTCGCCCGCTACGAGATCCTGGGGGAGCCGGTGCTGCTGGGCCGCGCGCCCACCGGTGAGTTGTTCGCGCTGCGCGACATCTGCCCGCATCGCGCGGCCCCGCTGTCGGCCGGGCGCTTCCATGCCGAGCCCGGCGGGGGCCAGAGCGTGGAATGCCCCTACCACGGCTGGCGCTTCGGCGCGGACGGCGGCTGCACGGCGATCCCCTCGCTGACGCCCGACCAGGCGCTGGACGTGGCCCGCATCCGCGTGCGCCGCTATCCGGTCGCGGAGAGCCAGGGCCTGGTGTTCGTCTGGATGGCTGGCGAGGCGCGGGGCGAGGCCGAGCCCGACCAGCCGCCGCCGACCTTCCCCGGCGTGGTGGGCGGGGCGCCCAAGCTGGTCGACCGCATGGAGTTCGACGCCCACATCGACCACGCCGTCGTGGGCCTGATGGACCCCGCCCACGGCCCCTACGTGCACCAGCAGTGGTGGTGGCGCTCGGCGAAGAGCCAGCACGAGAAGGCCAAGCGCTTCGAGCCGCGCGAGTCGGGCTTCGCCATGGTGCGCCACGAGCCGTCGAAGAACTCGCGCGCCTACGCCGTCCTGGGCGGCGAGCCGCTGACCGAGATCACCTTCCGCCTGCCCGGCCTGCGCTGGGAACATGTGACGGTGGGCCGGCGCCAGGTGCTGTCGCTGACCTGCCTCACGCCGCTCGCCGAGACGCGGACGCGGATCACCCAGATCATCTGGTCCGACCATCCGGCCTTCGTGCTGCTGCGGCCCTTCATCGCCGCCGGGGCGCGCGCCTTCCTGCGTCAGGACGGCGAGATGGTGAACCTGCAGAACCAGGGGCTGAAGTACGAGCCCTCCCTGCTCTGGATCGACGACGCCGACCGCCAGGCCAAATGGTACCAGCAGCTGAAGCGTGAGTGGGCGGCCAGCCGCCGCGACGCACGCCCCTTCGTCAATCCGGTCGAGGCGGTGACGCTGAGGTGGCGGAGCTAGCGAACAACGCCCCCTCCGTCTCGGCGCGTCGCGCCGATCCACCTCCCCCGCTTCGCGGTGGAGGATCAAGCCGCAAGATGCTCCACCGCCTAGCGGGGGAGCTGTCAGCGAAGCTGACTGAGGGGGCGTTCGCCTCGGCCGCCGCCATCGCCGTGGCCTTGTCGGGTTGCGCCAACGCTCCGACGCAGGCGCCTGGGCCGCGCGCGCCGCCGCCGGCCTCCGTCCGAAGCACCCCCGCCGCGTCGCCGCCCCCGACCGCCGACTGCCGCGCGCCCGGCTGGGAAGCCGCGGCCCAGGTCAACGCGGCGTCGCTGCGGTCGCTCGCCTGGGAGCCGTTCGGGCGGCCGGAGACCGGCTGGCAGGTGTACGCCCCGCTGGCCGCTCATGAGATCGGGACCGCCTGTCCGTCGGATTCGCCGGCCTTCGCCCAGGCGCTGGCGGCCTGGCAGCGAGCCCAGGGCCTGGCCCCCGACGGCCTGATGAGCGCGCTCACCTTCCACCAGCTCAAGGGCGTCTGGCAGGGCCGGCGGCCCTTCGTCCTGCTCTCGGTTCAGGGGATCTGCCCGGCCGCAGCCGACGAGGCCGCTCTCGCCACGCTCACGCTGGACCAGGTTCTGGGCGACAAGCCGGTGCAGCTGGAGCCCGCCGTGCTGGCGGCCTGGCGGCGGATGGTCGCCGCCGCGCGCGCCGAGGCGCCAGGGATCGCCGCCGATCCCGACCTGCTGAAGGTCTTCTCCGGTTATCGCAGCCCGGCGGCGGACGCGGCCCGCTGCGCGCTGCAGGCCAATTGCAACGGCCGCGAGCGGGCGAGCTGCTCGCCGCACCGGACCGGCCGCGCTATCGACCTCTACCTGGGCCATGCGCCGGGCTACACGGCCGACGCCAGCGCCGACGAGAACCGGCTCTTCCAGAGCCGCAGCCCGGCCTACCTGTGGCTGGTCGCCAACGCCGCCCGGTTCGGGTTCGTCAACTACGCCTACGAGCCCTGGCACTGGGAGTGGATCGGCGAGGGGCCGCCGGGTTAAGGACGGGCCGGACCAGGAGCGGGGCAGGCGTTGCGCATCGTATCGGGAGACTTCCGCGGCAAGCTGCTGGCCGCGCCGGGGGGCCAGACCACGCGGCCGACGTCGGACCGGGCGCGCCAGGCGATCTTCAACATCCTGGAGCATGCCGCCTGGTCCAGGGGCGTGCGCGACCTGCGCGTGATCGACCTCTTCGCGGGCTCCGGCGCGCTCGGCTTCGAGGCCCTGTCGCGCGGCGCGGCCTTCTGCCTCTTCGTCGAAACCGACGAGGCCGCGCGCGGGGCGATCCGCGAGAACGTCGACGCCATGGGCCTGTTCGGCCGCACCCGGGTGCATCGGCGCGACGCCACCCAGCTGGGCCAGCGGCCGGGCGCCGACGGGCCGGCCTTCGACCTGGCCTTCCTCGACCCGCCCTACGGCAAGGGCCTGGGGGAGACGGCGCTGGCGCGGCTGGCGGCCGGCGGCTGGCTGGCGCCCAACGCGACCATCGTCCGCGAGCGCGGCGCCGAGGAGCCGCCGCTGGCGCTCGCCGGC
>CBJNAS010000437.1:0-2977 GCA_966434565.1 uncultured Phenylobacterium sp. | reverse complement strand
TAGGCCTCGGTGCACTGGAAGACGAACTTGCCGTTGGTGATGTCCACCTGGCCGCCGCCGAAGTTGGCGCAGTAGAGGCCGCGCTTCGTCGAGGCGATCATCTCCTCGCGCGGACTCGAGCCGCCCAGCATCCCGGTGTTGGTCATCCGGGGCATCGGCAGGTGGGCGTAGGACTGGCGGCGCGCATTGCCGGTGGCCGCCATGCCCATCAGCCGGGCGCTCATGCGGTCGTGCATGTAGCCCACCAGCACGCCGTCCTCGATCAGGATGGTCCGCTCGGTGGGCGTGCCTTCGTCGTCGACGGTCAGCGAGCCGCGGCGACCGGCGATGGTCCCGTCGTCGAACACGGTGACGCCGGCCGCAGCCACCCGCTCGCCGATGCGGCCGGAGAAGGCCGAGGTGCCCTTGCGGTTGAAGTCGCCTTCCAGCCCGTGGCCCACCGCCTCGTGCAGCAGCACCCCGTTCCAGCCCGGGCCGAGCACCACGTCCATCTCGCCGGCGGGGCAGGGGACGGCGTCCAGGTTGACCAGCGCCTGGCGCAGCGCCTCCTCGACCTGCTCCTGCCAGCGCTCCTGTGTGATCCAGGCCTCGAAGCCGGCGCGGCCGCCCGCGCCGCTGGTCCCGGTCTCGCGCCGGCCATCGCGCTCGACGCTGACCTGGACGTTGATGCGGCAGAGCGGGCGCACATCGCGGATCAGCCGGCCGTCGGCGCGCAGGATCTCCACCGTGCGCCGCTCGCCGGCCATCGAGGCCATGACCTGGACGACCCGCGGATCGCGGGCGCGGGCCCAGGCGTCGATCTCCTGCAGCAGCGCCACCTTGTCGGAGAAGCCGGGCTGCTCGAGCGGATTGTCCTCGCCGTAGAGCTTGGCGTTGGTGGCGCGCGGGCCCTCCGCGGCGACGCCGTCGTAGCCGCGCTTGGCCAGCGCCGCGGACGAGGCCGCACGCGCGATGGCCGCCTCGGAGATCTCGCTGGCGTGGGCGTAGCCCGCCGTCTCCCCGGCCACCACGCGCAGGCCGAAGCCCTCGGTGGCGTCATAGGCCGCCGACTTCAGCCGCTTGTCGTCATAGAGGAAGCTTTCGCTCTCCGAGCGCTCGACGAACAGCTCGCCGTCGTCGGCGCCGGCGAGCGCCTCGGCCAGCAGGGCGCGGGCGCGCTCGGGGTCGACGCCGGCGGCGTCGAGAATCGAAGGGGCGGGGGAATGGGCGTTCATGTCCGCAAGATAGGCGCGGCGCCTGCGCGCGTCACCTGCGACCGGGAAGCGTCCGACGGGAAGCCTGACGAGAGGGCGTTCCCCGAATGGGAGCCGGGGCCACCGGCTTGAGCGGATCGTGCCCCCAGTTCATCAGGCTCCAGCGCCAGCGGGTGTCGGCCACCTCGCCCCGTGGCCGCTGGGCCAGGTGGCGACGGCAGTAGCCGATCACCTTCTTCATGTGGGCGTAGTCGGCCTCGGTGAGATCCGCCTCCGGCGTGGCGCGGATCGCCAGGATGCGACGAGCCGACTGGCGGCCGACAGATTCGCTCTCGCCGCGCCGGACCATGCCGACTTTGCGGCTTTCCGCGGTCTCCAGCCAGGCGGCGAGCTCGGCTGGCGTGAGGTTGACGAGGCGGTCGAACTCAGACCGGACCCGATCCGCTTCCTCAGGATGCAAATGCATCGCAGTGCTTCCTAAACGTCGCGACCCGCACGGGAATTCCGCCGAGCTGCGCCGGTTTGACGTTGGCGCGGGCGGTCGACGATCTATCTCGCGCAAGCGCCTTGGCAAGTCCGGGGGATGCGCGTATGCACGCCCGCTGAAGGGGCGGACCCGCGCAGGCCCAGGCTTGCGCGCGCTCATTCTGTCAGGCGGCGGGATCGTCGGTTTCGCGAGACGCGGCCGCGCCAAACAGACCGAGGGGACATGAAGTCGAGGCTTAAGGGGATGCGGGCGCTGGCGACCGGTGTCGCTGCGGGCGCGATGACGGCGTTCTGGGGCGCTTCGGCCCTCGCCGAGGATCTTATCGGCCAGCCGACGCCGAATGCGATCGACCTGCAGCCGGGGGTCACTCCGCTGCGCAAGGACGCGATCTTTTTCCACAACGCGATCCTGCTGCCGATCATCACGGCGATCGTGCTGCTGGTGCTCGGCCTGCTGGTCTGGTGCGCCGTGCGCTACAACAAGCGCGCCAACCCTGTTCCGGCCAAGTGGAGCCACAACACCCCGGTCGAGGTGGTCTGGACGCTGGCCCCGGTGCTGATCCTGGTGGTCATCGCGATCTTCTCGTTCAAGCTGCTGTTCGCCTACCACGACATGCCGAAGCCGGACCTGACCATCAAGGCGACCGGCTACCAGTGGTACTGGGGCTTCGAATACCCCGACCAGAAGATCCCCGAGTACGTCTCCAACAAGCTGCCGGAAGACCAGGCCAAGGCGCGCGGCGTGCCATACCGCCTGGCCTCCACCGATCCGCTGGTGGTCCCGGTCAACGCCAATGTCCGCGTGCTGGTCACCGGCGCCGACGTGATCCACGCCTTCGGCATCCCCTCCTTCGGCGTGCTGATCGACGCCATTCCCGGCCGGGTGAATCAAACCTGGTTCCGCGCCGAGCGCGTCGGCACCTACTACGGCCAGTGCCGCGAGCTGTGCGGCATCGACCACGCCTTCATGCCGATCGAGGTGCATGTCGTGAGCCAGGCGGACTTCGACGCCTGGGTGGCCTCCAAGCACGGAACCGCGCCCGCGGCGACGCCGACCGCCGCCGCCGCCGTGAACACTTCCGCCGCGCCCGCGGCCGCCGCGTCTGCGGCGCCCGCCGCGCCGACCGCGCACTGATCCAGGATTAGCGTACGATGGCCCACGACGCCGCCGCTCACGACCATGACCATGGTCACGACCACAAGCCGCCGTTCCTCGTCCGGTGGCTGTTCTCGACCAACCACAAGGACATCGGCACCCTCTACCTGCTGTTCGCCATCATGGCGGGCCTGGTGGGCGG
>CBJNAS010000436.1:0-2991 GCA_966434565.1 uncultured Phenylobacterium sp. | reverse complement strand
TCGGCGCGGCGCGAGCGCCTCGCGCGCGCAGCGGCGCGGCCTGGGCCACCGGCGCCGACGAGCCGTGTGAGCGCGATTGCGAACGCGATGACGACGGCCTTCCGGACGACGCTTCGCTCAGCGAGCGCATCGGCCGCCTGCAGACGATCATCGCGGGGGCGGGAGACACTGCGCCGCAGACCGTTCCCTCCCGCGCCGAGCGCATCCGCTGGGCCTCCAGCCCCTGTCCGCCGGACGAGCCCCGCGACGTGCTCACCGCCTTGGACCGGGCGGAGGAATATGCTTCGCGGTGGGAAGGCTCGGGTTAGCTTCCCTCCCTCGCCGGGTCGTCTCTGCGGATAGAACTCGGGGGCGACCCTCTGACCGCGGCGGCGCCCCGGCGTCATCGTTGAACGGCGGCTTCTCCGGCTATATTACTGGCAAGATCAGGAGGTCGCCGTGGAACCCTCTCAGAAGCGCGCCATCCAGAACTATCGGTCGCGGCTTGGCGAGCGTGGCCTTGCCCGCTTCGAGGTGCTTGGGCGCGCCTCGGACCGCGATCTCATCCGGTCGCTGGCCCGCCGGCTGGCGGACGACGGTCCCGAAGCTTCCCGGCTTCGCGCCGCCGTCAGCCAGTCCTTGACCGGCGAACCGCTCAGGAAGGGCGGTATCCTCGCGGCCTTGCGACGTTCGCCGTTGGTGGGCGCCGACCTGGATGTGACGCGTGCGCGCGAAGAGGGGCGCGAGATCGAGCTCTGATGCGCTGGCTGCTCGACACCAACATCATCAGCAATATCGTAAAGCCCACCCCGTCCGCATCCCTCCTCGCCTGGATGGCGGAGCAGAACGATGACGACCTCTTCATCGCCTCCCTGACGGTGGCGGAAATCCGTCGCGGCATCCTCGAAAAGCCCGCGGGTAAGCGGCGCGACGAACTGGAGGCTTGGTTCCTTGGGCCGGAGGGACCGCAGGCGCTGTTCGCCGGCCGCGTCCTTTCCTTCGACGAAGACGCCGCCCTTGTTTGGGCCAGGCTGATGGCCGATGGAAGGGCGCAAGGCCGCTCCAGGAGCGCGCTCGACACCATGATTGCGGCGGTGGCCGAAGTGCGCGGCTGCGTCGTCGTGACCGACAATGAAAGGGACTTCGCCGGAATCGAGACCCTGAACCCTGTTCGCAGGGCCTCGGGCGATCCGAAGGCATGAGGACCCCTCACCGCGCGACCCGGCGGGCCGCGGCCTGCCTGGAGGCGCTTTTCGTTTGAGCGGCGACGGAATGTTCTGTGTCTATGGCGCGCCGCCGGCCGAGCTCGCGGTCGTCCCACCCGGCGCGGTGCAGGTTTCGCCCCTGTCGCCGGGGGCGCAAGCGCTCGAGGCGCTGGAGCCAGAGGGCCTGGCCGGGGCGGTCGTGGCCGCTCCGCCGGGCGTCGTCGAGCGCCGCTATGTCCTGGCGCGCCTGCTCCAGTCGCTGGCGCCAGGCGCGCCGCTGACCGCGCTGGCGCCGAAGGACAAGGGCGGGGCGCGGCTGCGCAAGGAGCTGGAGGGCTTCGGCGCCGCCGTGGTCGAGAGCGGGCGACGACACCAGCGCATCTGCCAGACGGTCCGACCCGAGCGCCCGATCGGGCTGGAGCCGGCGATCGTGGCGGGGGCCCTGCAGTTTTCCGAGGCGCTCGGCCTGTGGACCCAGCCAGGCGTCTTCAGCTGGGACCGCCCGGATCCGGGAACCCGGCAGCTGTTGGCGGCGCTTCCGGCGCTGGCGGGGCGCGGCGCCGACCTGGGCTGCGGCCTCGGCGTGCTGGCGCGCGCCGTGCTGGCCGGCCCTGCTCTGGCAGGCTCTGGCGTTACCCGGCTCGATCTGGTCGATCTGGATCGGCGGGCGATCGCCGCGGCGCGGCGCAACGTCCAGGATCCGCGCGCCGTCTTCCACTGGGCCGACGCCCGTGTCGCTCCGGAGCTGTCGGGCCTCGATTTCGTGGTGATGAACCCGCCGTTCCATGATCACGGGGTGGAAGACCGCGAGCTCGGCCAGAGCTTCATCCGCCGGGCGCACCAGATCCTGCGGCCGGGCGGAACGCTGTGGCTGGTCGCCAATCGTCACCTGCCCTACGAAGCGGTTCTGCGCGACCTGTTCCGCAGGGTGACGCCGCATGGCGAAGGCGCGGGCTTCAAGATCTGTGAGGCGCACAAGTGAGCGGGGCTTTCCGGCTCGACCGGCTGCTGGCGAACATGGGCTACGGCTCGCGGCGGGAGGTGCAGTGGCTGGTCCGCCAGGGGCAGGTGGAGCTCGACGGCGCGCCGGTCACGGATGCCGACTTGCGGCTGGCGGTGACGCCGGAGCTCACCGGACGCCTGAGGGTGAGCGGCGTCCCGCTGGATCCGCTGCCGGGCGTGGCCCTGATGCTGCACAAGCCGGTCGGCGTCACCTGCTCCCACAAGGAGGCGGGGCCGCTCGTCCATGATCTGCTGCCGACCCGCTGGCGCGCGCGCAACCCGGCGATCTCGACCGTGGGGCGTCTCGACAAGGAAACGTCGGGCCTGCTGCTGCTGACTGACGACGGCGCTCTGTTGCACAGGATCATCTCGCCGCGGCAGCACGTGACCAAGCGCTACGTGGCGACCCTGGCGCGTCCCCTGGAGGGGGGCGAAGCCGCGCGCTTCGCCTCGGGCGAGCTGATGCTGGACGGCGAGGACAAGCCGCTCGCGCCGGCGGCGCTGGAGCCGCTGTCGCCGACCCTGGCCAGGCTCACCATCACCGAGGGCCGCTACCATCAGGTGCGCCGGATGTTCGCCGCCGTGGGAAACCACGTCGTGGCCCTGCACCGCGACCGCATCGGCGGCCTCGAGCTTCCGGACGGCCTCGCCCCCGGGGCCTGGCGGCTCATGGGCCCTCAGGAGGTGGCGGCGGTCTTCGCGCCGGCCGCGGCCTGGTCCCATGGGTCCAGGTCGATTGTTTACAACTCCCACGCCGCTGGCAGCCTCGACTAATGCGCCGCAGCGCCCAGCCGCCCACCCTTCC
>CBJNAS010000435.1:0-2997 GCA_966434565.1 uncultured Phenylobacterium sp. | reverse complement strand
CAAGCCGATCTCGACGAAGAGCGCTGTTCATTATTGCCGGATGCCAATACGGAGGCCCGCACCCAGGCTCGTCGGTGTTGCTGGATTAGCGCGAATGATCGGTACGCCCACTGTATCAGCGCGCCGACATTAGGCGAGGTCGGGTATCCGGCGCTCCTGAACAGGTGGTCGAAAGATAGGGGCTGTTACCCGAGCAAAAAATATCCCTAGTTGTGTTCCCCATTCGTTCTGGTAGGTTCTCGGCGCACCCGGAAAGGCTGGATGAGCCCTATGCGCGTCGTCGCCGAGCAAACCTTCGATCGATCATTTTCGGATGAGAAGATTCGGGCGCGGCTCTACGAGCCGGTGCTCGATGAGGACGGATTCACCTGGACGTGCCGCATCGAGATCGACGGGCGGCACGAAGGGCCTCAGGCTTCCTACGGCGCGACCAGCCTCCAGGCGCTGGAGCTCGGGGTGAAGATGCTGTCCATCATCCTCTATTCCTCGCCCATCTACCGCCGCAAAGAACTGGGCTTCGACGGCGAGTTCGGCGGATATCTGGGGGTCCCTGCGGTCAATGCATTTCTTCGCGAAGCGCCCTTCCCGTTCTAGGCGGCCGCACCGGCCGTGGCGCAGCCGAGGGCTGATCGGCGAGGACTGGCGTGAGGTGCGGTTCTCCAAACGGGAGATGTACATCCGCATCTATGCGCCGGCGCGGGCGCCCGACGGCGCATCCTGGCGCTGCGTCTTCGCGATCGGCGCGCCGGTGTCGCTGCGCGGCCGAGGTGTCGGCGCGACCAGTCTGCAGGCGCTGGTAGAGGCGATGCGCGGGGTCTCGCGGGCGCTCTACACCTCGTCGGCATTCCGGCGGAGGCTGATTGGCGGCCCGAACGGGAGGTCGATGTTCTTCCCGGTGACCTCCGACCTGCACGACGTCGCGTCCGATCGGTTCTGAACGGCTCAGATCAGGTCTGAGCTGATTTCCGCTGCGGCCTCCGCCGCAGCGCCCCTGATCCTATCTGAAGGAGACTCCTTTGGCTTCCAACACCACAACGGCCTCGGCGTCCGCCGAGGCCGCCTCTGGCGCTGCGCCCGACATCGTCAGCTACCGCGTCCTGCAGAAGGGGGCGGGGCTGATCTACAACGGAGACTACGACGCGCTCACCGGCGAGCCCTTCACCTTCGGCAAGGGCGACGTCGTGGACGGTGTCGACGCCGAGATCGCCGTCGAGCTGGAGGACCGTGGCCTGGTGGAAGTCCTTGGCCCGGCGTGAGCTGCTGATCGGCCCGGACTTCCCCGGCGACGTCGCCCACTGGGCCGAGGACGACGGGGCGGGCGGCCTGCTGATCCATTCGGTGCAGGACGTGGCGCCCGTGCTGGAGCGCAACAAGGCGCTGGCCCTGGCCAATGACGGCTACAGCCCCTCACGGGAGCTCAGGCGGGTGGCCTTCATCCCCAACATCGTGCGGCTGAAGTGGCTGAACGAGGAGGGCTGGGACGCCTACCGGCCGGACCTCTACGGCGAGCGCCTGGTCGCCAAGCTCAATGACCCGGAGTGGCGGCACCTGCGTACAGCGCCGGGGCGGGTGGGGCTTTCCAATGGAGTGATCCGATGACCATCGCCACCTTCGGCGACCTCAAGGCGGCGCTGGTCGCCTGGGCCACCCGCTCGGACCTCGACGCCCGGATGGGCGACTTCGTCGGCTGGGCGCACCAGGAGATCTGCCGCCGGCTCCGCGCGCCCGTGCTCTATGCGCGGGCGGACGTGGCGGTGAGCGCCGAGACCGCGCCGGCGCCGGCCGGCTTCCTGGCGGCGCGGCGCTTCTACCTGGACGTGACGCCGCGCGTGGTGCTGCGCCAGGCCGACGCCGCGACGCTGGCGGAGCTGACCGCCAACCTCGGGCTCTACGACTACCCCAGCCACTTCGCGGTGGAGGGGAGCGACACCCTGGCGTTCGCGCCGCTGTTCGGCGGGCAGGCGACCGGCAAGCTCTTGTTCTACCAGGCGCCCGATCCGCTGATGGCGGACGCCGACAGCAACGTCGTGCTGGCCCGCTATCCGTTCCTCTACCTGTGGGGCGCGCTGGAGGCGCTCTACCGGTACCTGGAGGACGACCAGAACTGCGACCGCTACGCCGGCTTGTTCGGCGCCCTGATCGACAGCATCAACGCCAGCGAGGCGGCCGACGCCCTGCGCGGGCCGCTGGCCGCGCCGGCGGCGTCGAGCGCGGTGGTCTGATGCCGGTTCCCGCCGGACTGGCGCCGCCGCTGCAGGCCTGCCTCGAGGACCTGGAGAGCCGACTGGCGGCGCTGGAGACGCCGCAGGGGTTCGCGCCCGCCTTCCTCACCGTTTCCGTCAACCTGACCGCGGCCAACGCCGCGGCGCACGCCGCCCGCATCGGGATCGCCACGGACCTGAAGACCCTGGTCTGGTCCGACGGCGCCCACTGGTGGCGCGCCGACACCGGAGCCCAGATCGCCTGATGCCGTCGAGCTATTCCACCTCGCTGCGCTTCGAGCTGCAGTTCACTGGCGAGAACGTCAACCTGTGGGGCGACAAGCTGAACGCCGCGCTGTCGCGCGCCGATGACGCCATCGCCGGCTGGGCGACCATCCCGCTGACCGGGAGCTACAGCCTGACCACCGCCAACGGCGCGGCGGACCAGGCGCGGATGGCGATGCTGAAGTTCACCGGGACCGGGGCGTTCACGGTCACCGTGCCGGCGGTGTCGAAGCGCTACGACGTCTGGAACGCCTGCACCGGCGTGCTGACGCTGAGCAACGGCTCGGCGAGCGTGACGGTGCAGGCCGGGGAGGTAGTGACGGTCGTCACCGACGGCGCTGGGAGCTTCCGGCGCGTGCTGGCGACGGACTTTGCCGGGGCGGCGCTGACGAATGTGGGGCAGATCAGTGGGCTGTCGGCGCCGGCGGCCTCGAACCAGGCCGCGACGAAGGGGTATGTGGACGGCGCGATCTCGTCGACGGCGTTTTCCATGGGGAGCTTCGGCGTGCCG
>CBJNAS010000434.1:0-3006 GCA_966434565.1 uncultured Phenylobacterium sp. | reverse complement strand
CTGCGTGCGGCCGACCACCACGACCTTGGCGCCTTCGCGCGCGAAGCGGAGCGCGATGCCGTGGCCCATGCCCTGCCCGCCACCCGTGACGAGCGCGACGCCGTCCTTCAGCTTTGCCATTTCAAACCCTCTTCCTCACTAAACGGAACGCCCCGGCGGCGCCGGGCCAGATCTAAAACGGGTCCTTAGCGTTCCAGCGGAACCTCGAAAGCCGACAGATAATCCCCGGTGAGCCGGTCGATGTCGGCTTCGCTCATGCCGATGTCCGCCAGCGAATATTGATGATGCGCTCGCCCGGATCGCTCGGTCGCGTCGCTGGCGAGCCAGGCGTCCATCGCGGCCGCGCGGTCGTCGGCGAAATCGAGGCCGAGACGCGCGTAAATGGACCGCACGGCGCCGATCGGATCGGCCCGGAAATCGAGGAAGCGCACGTCGACGAAACGCTCCGCCATGCCCGGCCTGCGCCGGAACTCCAGCGCCTTTTCCCAGGTGTCGTCATAATCGCCGACGATGCTCTTGGCGCCGGGCGCGAGGGCGGCGAACTTGCTGCGCAGCACCGTGGCCATATTGGCGATCGACGGATAGGTCTTTGCCGTGTCGCGATGGCAATGGACGAACATCGCGTCGGGGAAGACGTCGATGATCTCCTCAAGGAAGCGCACGTGAAGCGGCGTCTTCAGCACCCACCGGCGCGGCGGCAGGCCATGCTGCAGATATTTGAGGAAATCCCGCTGTTCGCGATAGATGGCGCGGAAATCCTGCTGGAACAGGACCTCCTGATAGGTCGGCAACTCGGCCAGGGCGGTGAACGTCGCAGAGGCCAGGAGAAGCTCCCAGAAGAACAGGCATTCCTCAGCGCGGCCGGCGCCCATGGGGTGAACGCCCAGCCAGTCGTCGTCGAGCAGGCCAAGATCGCCGAGCCGCTCCTGGCACTTCTTCTCCCGCAGTCCGCGTGCGAGCGGATCGTCGGCGCGCGGCGAGGGGTAGTTCATCTCGAACAGGCGCGGCGCGCGGCTCAGCGGATCGGCCCCCATCAGATTGTGGAGAAAGGTTGTGCCCGAACGCGGCAGGCCGAGGATGAAGATCGGCGCTTCCACCTTTTCCTCCCGCCAGCCCGCATGCCGCTTGCGATCGGCGACATATTTGAGGCGCGAGGAAAGGATATCCATCAGGAAGCGATAGAAACGCTCCTTCCCGCGCGCATGGAGGCTCGACGTCCGGTTCAAATCGTCGACGAAGGTGGTCAGCAGGCGCTCGGGCGTGCCGACATGATCGAGCGCCCAATCGTCGAGCGCGGTTTCGAGTTCGGCGGCGCGCATCAACTCCACGGCGGTCGGCAGGGACATGGATCGATCCCCCCTCAAATGCCGTACATGCGGCGGATGCCCGCGCCCCGCACGGCCACGGTCGCGCGGCGCTCCTCGGGCGAGACCTTCGGCGAGGCGGCATGGAGATGGTTCGTCAGGTCGGCAAGCTTCACCTTCTTGACGACCGGTTGGGGCACCGGGTCGCACCAGACCCAGCGCGACGCGCAGACGCCGCGCAGATGGCCGACCGTATCCATCCAGTTCGCAATCCCCGGATCGCGCGCGGACATGACGATGCGAACCTTGCCGTCCGGATCGACCGCCGCCTGCATGGCGTTCAGCGAAGACTGGTTATTGAGATAATCGACGGTGTCATATTGCAGGTTGGCGAGCTGGAACGCCCAGAATTTTGAGGTTTTCGGCGGGTCGAACTCGAACACCAGCCCCTCGTCCTCGGCAAAATCGAACACCATGAAATGATAGGCGGCGTGCTGGATGCCGCCCAGATTCTGCTCCTTGCCGGTCCAGAAGGCGTTGAGGCCCACGTCGCCCACGATCTCGTCGTTGCGACCGATCCAGTGCTGCGCCGATGCGCGGGCGAAGTTCGTCAGCTTGCGGACGCGCGTACCGAGGTCGCGGTCGCTGACCTGGCGGCGGGGCTTGTCCCGGCCGTCGAGACGCTCGATCTGGACCACTGCCGGCACGTCGTTCGTCCAGTCGTACATCGCGTCGCGAATGACGAGGAGGAGTTGGTTCTCGCTCGGGTCGGTCTTGATCCAGTTGCCGTCATGCTTGTCGGGCGAGACGATGATCTCGAAACTGCCGTCCGCCTCGACATGCATCTTGTCGAATTCGAGGATGGCGACCTGACGGAACTTGGGATCGCCCCAGAACTCGCTCTGCACGTGGAGTTCGCTCCAGCGCGTGGTGCCGGTCTTGCCCGTGATCCGATATGTGCCCGCGCCGTCGGCGAAGGTGAACTGATAGTGGAAATCGGGGCAGCACAGGCCCCAGGTGAAGAGGATCGGGTGATGGAAGGCGTGCGTCTTGCTGAAGAAGGGATAATCCTGCCGGGGCGCGACGAAGACGTTGAAGCCGGTATGTTCGATCGACATCACGTGGAACATCGCCCGGTCCCGCTCCTCGGGCGTGTCGGCCCATCCCGAGGCGAACCATTGGGCGCGGATATCGGCCAGGACCCTGGTGTGCTCGTTCCACAACTGCTCGTAGGAATCGGCGCCGGCGGGGGTTTTGTCTGACATCGCTCTCCACTCTCTCTTGCTCTCGCGCCGGCGCCCGCTTTCGGGGCGGCGGCGACGCAAGATGGCGGGACGATAGCGAATCATCTGGACGGCGGTGTCCCCATATGGGAGGGTCATCGGGCCGTGGACGATGTCGCCGACCAATTGCTCGCAGCGTTACACGACGGCCCCTTCGAAACGCCGCCGTGGACGACGTTCCTGGAGCTGCTGCGGGCGGAGCTGGACGCCATCTATTCCGGTATCATCTTCAAGCCGCCGGATCGCGGGCCGGGCGGCGTGGTGGAGCTGTTCGCAGGCGAGGACGCGCCGGTGGAGGTCCATCAATTCTATCGGGAAAGCTTCTACCGCTCCGACCCCGTCATGGGCGGGAGGCTGCGCGAAGGACAAGTCTACGACCTGAACGACGTTTTCGACGAGACGAACGACTGTCACCAGGA
>CBJNAS010000433.1:0-3007 GCA_966434565.1 uncultured Phenylobacterium sp. | reverse complement strand
CCAGCACCCGGCCGCCGCGCTGGACCAGCGCCCGGGAGAGGGCGGCGAGCTCGGCCTCCTCGTCGGCCGGCGCGGTGGCGGGCGTCACCGAGGCGGCGGCCTGCGGCGGCGGGATGGTGGCCGCCGGCGGGGCCGCGGCGGCGGCCCGCTCGGCCTCCAGCACGGCGAGCCGGCGCTCCAGGTCGGCGATCTGCCGGTCGCGCTGGCTTAGCGCCTGGACGAGGTCCTCGCGCGTCAGCGGCTGGGCTCGCAGCGGCCCGGCGGCGAGCGCCGCGCATGACGCGGCCAGGACGAGAGCGGATGGCCTCATCGGGCGCCTCCCGCGCGAACATCCGCCACCGCCGTGCGCACCGCGTCCCCCGAGGGGGTCAGGAACAGCTCGGGCGGCGCGCCCATGCGGTTGGGCGGATGCGGCTGGCCCACCGGATGGATGACGAAGCCGATCCGGCTCGGCCAGGCCTGCAGGAAGGCCTCGGCGCCGATGGTGCGGTTGCCGAAGGCCGGGTCGGCGATCAGCAGCCGGTCCCCTGCCCGTCCGCGCACGATGACGAAGTGGCCGAAGCCGAACACCAGGGTGGGGGCCACCACCGGCGCCATGGCGACCAGGTCTTCAAGGGTCAGGTTTCCGTAGCCCTCCGCCTCGAAGCCGCGACTGGCGGCGAACCGCTTCAGGTCCAGCAGCGAGAACCCCAGCCGGGCGCGCACGAGGCTGGCGTCGCCGGCGCGCAGCATGCCCAGGGCCGCCTGCCGCTCGGTCACGGGCGCGTCCAGCTGATAGGTCAGCAGGGTGGCGACCACCGCCGCCCCGCACGACAGGTCCCACTGCTGGCGCACCAGGCGGTCGTCGCGCAGCTGCATGAGGCTGCGGACGGGCTTGGCGTCCGGGGAGGAAGAGGCGGACTCGGCGCTGCAGGGCGCCGCAGCGCCGAGCGCCAGCAGCGCCGCGCAGCACGCCGCCAGCGCACGCGGGACCTGTCGAGTCATCGGCCCCTCAGTGGTGCATCTCGGCCATGCCGATCACTTCGTCGCCGCCCCACAGGTGGGTCCTGGGCGCGATCGAGCCGAGCAGGCCATGACTTTCGTCGTCCGGCCCCGCCGAGAAGGTGATGGAGCCGTTGGCGCCTGTATGCAGCGCCCACAGGCCGTCGATGACGTCCCTGCCGGTCCCGTCGCGGACCCGACCCAGGAAGTGGCCGGTGCGCACGTCATAGGCGTTGATCTGGCCGTCCCCGAAGTTGCCGACCAACAGGGCGCCCGCAAAACGGCCCCAGCTCTGCGGCGCGATCGCCAGCCCCCACGGCGCGTTCAGATGGCCGCGCGAGATCAGCCGGCGCACCAGGCGCCCGTCGGTGTCGAACACGTCGACGAAGCCCAGCCCCTTGCCGGCGGTCTCGTCGTGCGCGCCGGGCTCGCGCAGGGCGAAGGTGACATAGAGCTCCCCGTTCAGCGTCTGGACGTTGAAGGGCGTGTAGTTCGGCGGCAGGTTCGGATCGGTGAAGCTCATCACCTTGTGGAACGAGGTGTCGAAGCCGCTGACCACGCCATTGCCGAAATCCGCGGCGAAGAGCAGCGCCGCCGCGCCGTTCACGCCCAGGGTCAGGCCCTTGAAGATCGAGCCCTGGCCGGACTGATCGACCGTCACCAGGGCGTTCTTCGCATCCACCGTCGGATTCCAGCCTTCGATCTGGCCACCCTCGGTCGCGAAGGCGAAGATGCTATTGCCCACCTTGCCGGCTTCGCTGACGTTGAACCCGTTGCTGACCGCCACGTAGGTCGTGCCCGTGGGCGCGCCCGGGACATTCACCTCCAGGCCGCCCTTGGCGAAGGTCGAGGGATTGTAGATCGTCGAGCTGTCGGTGCCGTTGTTGGCCACCCATAGGAAGGTGCCCGGCCCCTGGCTCAGCCCCCAGGCGTTGACCAGCTTGGGGTCGGTCACCGGGGCGACCCCGGGCTGGTCGGAGACCTGGTTGGTGATGCTGAAGCGGATGCCCGCCGGCACGGCGCCGAGCTGGGCATCGCTCAGGTAGACGGGCGCGGCGAGCGCCGGCGGACCCAGCAGGCCCGCGGCCAAGACGGCGGCCCTGGCGCTTCTGGACAGACGCGACATGGGGAATCTCCCGTGCACGACCGGGCCGAGCGCCCGGCCAACGGCGGTGAATTGCCGGCGGTCGGGGTGTCGTTCAAAGCGGGAGGCGGGTTTTTCCGGGGGGTTCTCTGGCCCCCAACGTGATTGTCATCCCGTAAGCCGCGCAGCGGTCATCCGGGATGACGACGGCGAGGCCGCCCCCCAAGCTCAGAACGCACGCCTGAGCACCAGCGCGAGGCCGGAGCGGCGGCGCAAGGCGCGATCGTAGTCGTCGCGATCAGGCCCGGCGCCGGACCAGGAAAGCTCGACCTGGACGGCCTTGACCTCCGTCGCCAGTCCCACGCGCCAGTCGTACCTAGTCGCCTCATACTGGGTCGAACGCCCGTAGCCGAGCTCCGGCCGATCGAGGGTCCGCAGCACGCCGGCGTGCGCCAACAGCCGCCAGCCGCGCGCCGGCTCGAGGGCCGTGTCGACTTCGCCATAGAGGCTGGCGGCGTGGCGGCCGAAATAATCGGGCGAATAGTAGAGGTGGGCGGCGAGCCGGCGCGTGATCAGGCCAGCGTAGAGCTCGGTGTACTGCGCGCCGCGCTCTCCGGCGTAGTACTCGGTGTAGTTGGCGTGGCTGACGCCGAAGTCGAGGCTGGGTCCGGCCGCAAGGCGCCGCGCGAAGCCCGCATATTCCTGCACCGAGAGCAGCTGCGGGCCGGCATGGCGCGCAGCGACGCCGGTCACCACCAGCCCCGCATAGGCCCCGTTCGCCGCGTCATAGGCGATGTCGAGGCCGGCGGTCGGCCGGCCGGCGCTGAGCGAGCGCCCGCGGAACCGGTCGTCGGAGGCCAGGGTGGCGGTGACGGCGACCTGCGCCGCGGCGCTGCCGGCCAGGCCGAGCGCGGCGGCGAGCGCCAGGGCCCACGCCCGGCC
>CBJNAS010000432.1:0-3008 GCA_966434565.1 uncultured Phenylobacterium sp. | reverse complement strand
TGTACGCCGCCGCGGCCTGGCTGGCCTGGGTCCTGACCGTGCAGGCGGGGGCGCAGGCGCTGGCGCGGGTGCTGGCCGCCGCCGTGGTGCTGGCGCTCGCCGCCTGGCTGGCCGGGGCCGCCCAGCGCCGCCGGCTGGCGGGCGAGAGCGCCTGGGCGCTCGGCGGCTCGGCCGGGGCGCTGACCGCGGTCGCGCTCGCGATGGCGGTCTTCGCCCCCTATGCGGCGGCCCGCGCCGGCTCGATCGCCGGGCCGGAGTCGGTGGCGCTGGCCGAACAGCCCTATAGCCCCGGCAAGCTCGCCCAGCTGCGGGCGCAAGGGCAGCCCGTGTTCGTCAACTACACCGCCGCCTGGTGCGTCAGCTGCCAGGTCAACGACCGCGTGGCGCTCTCCAGGCCCCGGGTGAGCGAGGCCTTCCGCCGCGACGGCGTGGCCTATCTGAAGGCGGATTGGACGCTGCGCGATCCGGTGATCGCCGCCGACCTGGCCCGCTTCGGCCGGGCGGGCGTGCCGCTGTACCTGGTCTATCCGGCGGGCGGCGGCGAGCCGGTGGTGCTGCCGGCGATCCTGACCGAGGGCATGGTGCTCAAGGCCCTGGCGCAGGCTCGGGCGCCCGGCGGCGCCGGCCAGGTCCAGGCCCGCAACGCCACTGTCGCGCGCCTATGATCGATTGACCCGGCCGCCGCGTTCATCTGAGGTCGGCGCCGAACAGTCCGTCGTAAGAGGGGTTAGTCCGCTTGTCTGAACTCGACGCCGCGTGGGCGGCCCTGCACGCCGCCGCAGAACGCGCCCGCGTCCGCCGCATCGCCGGCCTGTTCGCCGTCGAGCCTGGCCGTCTCGCCCGCCTGACCCTCGAGGCGGCGGGGCTGACCCTCGACCTCTCCAAGCAGCCCTGGTCGCTGCCCGACGTGGCGGAGGCGCTGGACCTGGCCCGCGCCGCCGGTGTCGAGGCCGCCCGCGGCCGGCTGCTCGGCGGCGAGATCGTCAACCGTTCGGAGGGCCGGCCGGCGCTGCACGCGGCCCTGCGCGCCCCGCCCGGCGCCGACTTCAAGGCCGCCGGCGTCCCGGTGTCGGCCGAGGTGGACGCCACCCGCGCGGCCATCAAGCGCTTCGCCGACGGAGTGCAGGCGGGCGAGATCCGCGGCGCCACCGGCCGGCCGATCCGCTCGATCCTGCACATCGGCATCGGCGGCTCGGACCTCGGCCCGCAGCTGGTCTGGGAGGCGCTGAAGCCGCTCGCGCCGACCGTCGCGGTGCGCTTCGCGGCCAACGTCGATCCCGCGGAGCTCGAGCTCGCCATGGCCGGCCTCGATCCGGCCGAGACCCTGGTGGTGGTGGTCTCCAAGACCTTCACCACGCTCGAGAGCCTGCACAACGCCGAGCGCGCCCGCGCCTGGCTGCGCGAGCGCCTGGGCGCGGGCGCCGACGCCCACCTCGCCGCCGTCACCGCCGCGCCCGAGCGGGCGCAGGCCTTCGGCGTGGCCCCCGACCGCGTGTTCGCCTTCTGGGACTGGGTCGGCGGGCGCTACTCCCTGTGGTCGGCGGTGGGGCTGTCCTGCGCCATCGCCCTGGGGTTCGAGGTTTTCGAGCGCCTGCTCGCGGGCGCCCGGACCATGGACGCCCACTTCGCCGAGGCGCCCATGGAGCGCAACGCGCCGGTGCTGCTGGCGCTCGCCCATGTCTTCAACCGCAACGGCCTGGACCGCGCGATCCGCGCCGTCGTGCCCTACGCCCGCCGGCTGCGGCTGCTGCCGGCCTTCCTGCAGCAGCTGGAGATGGAGTCCAACGGCAAGCGCGTCGACGCCCACGGACGGCCGCTGAAGCGCGCCACCGCCGCGGCGGTGTTCGGCGACGCCGGCACCAACGGCCAGCACGCCTTTTTTCAGCAGCTGCACCAGGGCGCAGACGTGATCCCGGTCGACTTCCTCGCGGTCCGCGAGGGCTCCGAGGGCGATCCGGCCGCCCAGCGCAAGCTGCTCGCCAACGCCGTCGCCCAGGCCGAGGCGCTGCTGGTCGGCCGCTCGGAGGGCGAGGTCCGCGCCGAACTCGCCGCCAAGGGCCTGCCGCAGGCCGAGATCGACGAGCTCGCCCCGCAGCGCGCCTTCCCCGGCGACCGGCCGTCCAGCTTCATCCTCCTCGACCGCCTCGATCCCGAGCGGCTCGGCGCGCTGATTGCCCTCTACGAGCACAAGACCTTTGTCGAAGGCGTGCTCTGGGGGATCAACAGCTTCGACCAGTGGGGCGTCGAGCTTGGCAAGACCCTGGCGAGCCGGGTTCTCGCCGAGCTCGAAGGCGGCCCCTCCGGAGGCCACGACCCGTCGACGGAAGCCCTGATCGCCAAGCTCAGGGGCTGATTTTGGAACCACGGAACACACGGACTGCCCGGAAGACTATCCGCCAAACGAGGCGATACACCCGGTCCGAGGCCGATTGTTTTTGACCGGCCCGCCGCCAGTCTGTTTCTCGTCTTGTTCAGTGTACTCCGTGTATTCCGTGCTTCCCAAAAACACGCTATAGCCCGCGCCCGATGACCGGCCTCGCGCACCATCACGGCCCGCACCACCATCCGACCCCGGCGGGTTCGGAGCGGCATCGCGCGGCCTGACGCGAACGCCCCGAAGCCCCGCCGAACGGACGGGGTCTCGCGCCGACATCGCCCCGTCCCTCGCCTCCGACCCTTCAGGAGCCCCGATGGACGCCCTTCCTTCCTTGAGCCCTCTTCCTTCCTTGAGCCGGGCCGAGCCCTCGGCTAATCGCCCCTCGATGAGCAATGAGCCCGCCCGCCCCGAAGCCCGCGCCCCGCGCGGCTTCGTCGACCGCCGCGCCCGCGACCTGACCGCGGAGCGGAAGATCCTGGCCGTCGTGGCCCAGGTCTATGAACGCTACGGCTTCGAGCCGCTGGACACCGGCGCCTTCGAGTACGCCGACGCGCTCGGCAAGTTCCTGCCCGACGACGACCGGCCGAACGAGGGCGTCTTCGCCCTGCAGGACGATGACGAGCAATGGGTC
>CBJNAS010000431.1:0-3008 GCA_966434565.1 uncultured Phenylobacterium sp. | reverse complement strand
CAGAAGGCGCGCTATCCCAACCTGCGCTGGCTGCCCGACAACACCGACGCCGAGACCATGCGCGGCGCGGTCGGCAAGGCGAAGGCGTAGGCCGCCGTGGCCCTGCCCGACGACATCCGCGAGCGGCTCCTCCTGCCGGCGGTGGTCGCGCCGATGTTCCTGGTCAGCGGGGTGGAGCTGGTCGTGGAGGGCTGCAAGGCCGGACTGGCCGCCGCGCTCACCCGCAACCACTGCCGCAGCGACGAGGAGTTCGCGGGGCAGATCGCCGCCGTGCGCGAGGCGCTGGCGCGCGCCACCGAGGCCGAGCCCGGCCGCCGGATCGGACCGCTGGCCGCCAACGTCTCGATCGGCATGCCCCGCCAGGCGGGACGCGCGGCGCTCGAGACCTGCCCCCGCAATGGGGTCTACCTGGTGATCACCGCCGGCGGCGATCCCGCCGAGGTCGCCGCCGAGGTGCACGACTGGGGCGGGCGCATCTTCCACGACGTGACCAGCCTGCGCTTCGCCGAGAAGGCGATCGCCGCCGGCGTGGACGGGGTGGTGGCGATCGGCGCGGGCGGCGGCGGCCATTCCGGCGTGATCAGCCATCTGGCCCTGGTCCCGCAGATCCGGGCGATGTTCGACGGGGTGATCGTGATGGCCGGGGCGATCGCCACGGGGGCTGCGATCCGCGCCGCCGAGGTGCTGGGCGCGGACCTCGCCTACCTCGGGACCCGCTTCATCGCCACGCGCGAGTCGCTGGCGCCGGGCGAGTACAAGCAGCTGCTGGTCAGCCAGACCCCAGCCGACCTGACCTACACCGCCGCCGTCAACGGAACCCCGGCGATGTGGCTGCTGGAATCGCTGCGCCGGGTGGGCCTCGACCCCGACCGGCTGACCATCCCCGCCGGCCGCGGCACGGACCATCTGCCCGCACACGTCAAGCCGTGGGTGAACCTGTGGAGCGCAGGGCAGGGGATCGGGCTGATCGAGGACATTCCCACGGTGGCCGAGCTGGTGACGCGGCTGCAGGCCGAATACGCGGCCGCCTGCCGGACGCCGGCGTTCGGCGAAGGAAGAGGAGCCGACGGATGAGCGACGGGCTGCTGCGCGAGAACCACCAAGGGCTCTGCATCCTGACGCTCAACCGGCCGGACAAGCGCAATGCGCTCGACACGGCCCTGTTCGAACGGCTCGACGCCGAGCTCGCCGCCCTGGAGGGCCAGCGCGAGACAATCGGCTGCGTGGTGCTGCGCGGGGCGGGAAGCGGCTTCTGCGCCGGCGCAGACCTTACGGCCATCGGCAGCGCGCCGCCGCCGCCGACCTTCAAGCCCGGCGTCATCGAGCGGCTCTCCCAGCTGCCGCAGCCGGTGATCGCGCAGGTGCACGGTCATTGCCTCACCGGCGGCCTCGAGCTGGCGCTCGCGGCCGACATCATCGTCGCGGGCGCCTCGGCGAAGTTCGCCGACACCCACGGCCGGTGGGGCCTGGTCGGCGGCTGGGGCATGTCGCAGCGGCTGCCGCGCCGGATCGGCCCGTCGCAAGCGAAGCTGATGATGTTCACCGGCCGGTTCGTCGAGGCCGAGGAAGCCCTGCGCATCGGCCTCGCCGACCTCTGCGTCGCCGACGACCGGCTGGAGGCGGAGGTGCAAGGGCTGGCCGAGGCGATCCTCGCCAACAGCTGGCACACCAACCGCGAGACCAAGCGGCTGCTGATCGACACCGAAGGCCTGACGCTTCGCGAGGGTCTGGCCCACGAGCACTACCGGTACCCCGGCCTCGCCCCCGACTATCGCGAGCGCATCGCGCGCTTCACCAAGCGGTCGTGAGCCGGGCGAGTTGAAAGCGTCGCAGCATCAGATTTCTCGCAAATGGGCATTAGACGGCATCAACTAACTCGGTTTGGCTGTCGGCCCGGCGCGCAGGCGGCTCTCCCCGCCCGACCCATCGGCCGGGGCCGTCAAGCGATAGGGAGGAACCATGGACCTGCAACTGAAGGGCAAGCGCGCCTTGGTGACCGGCAGCAGCTCGGGCCTGGGCGCCGCCATCGCGCTGGAGCTCGCGGCTGAAGGAGTCTCGGTCGCGGTCCACGGCCGTGACCGGGCCCGTACGGAGGAGACCTACCATGCCGTTCAGGCCCGCGGGGTCAAGGCGGTCTACGCCTGCGGCGACCTGACCCGGGACGAGGACGCCGACGCCATCGCCCGGGCGGCGCTGGACGGGCTCGGCGGCGTCGACATCCTGGTGAACAACGTCGGCGCGGTGCTGCGGATGGACAATCCCGATTGGATGGATGTGACGCCGCGGGAGTGGCTCGACAGCTTCAACCTCAACATCGTCTCCACTGTCCGGCTCAGCCAGCTGCTCGTGCCGCAGATGCGCGAACGCGGCTGGGGCCGCGTGATCAACATATCGAGCACCGGGGGATCGCAGACCCGCGGCTTCCTGCTCGACTATTCGGCGCCGAAGGCCGCGGTGGACAACTTCACGGTGAACCTTTCCAAGCTGGTGGCGAAGGACGGCGTGACCGTGAACGCCATCGTTCCCGGCACCATCATGACGCCTTCCGTGGAGCGCTGGCTGGACACCCTGCGCGAGCAGCTCGGCTGGCCGGACGACCTGGCCGAAAACGAACGGGTCTATTGCGCCGAGGTGACGCCGCAGCCGATTCCTCGTCTTGGCCGCCCACGCGAGATCGCTGCGGCCGCGGCCTTCCTGGCGAGTCCGTTGTCCGACTACACCACGGGCGCCTTCCTGCGGGTCGACGGCGGGACCTCCGACGCGATCGGAGCGTGAGACCTCGCTGGCCGGCGCGACGGGCCAGACGCTGAGCGTCGAAGGCCTCATGGTGATACCTTGATATCGGGCGGCCTATTCGCTGAAGTTGGCGGCCCCCCGGGGGTCCGCCGTACGCGGCCGGTCGTCCCGCCAGTTTTGCGTGCTAGGAAGCGCTGAGATGAACGCCGTCATCGAATCGAAGTTCGCCGACACCCCTGCGATGCGGGAGTTCAACGTCTCCAACCACCTGC
>CBJNAS010000430.1:0-3010 GCA_966434565.1 uncultured Phenylobacterium sp. | reverse complement strand
CCTGGCACAGCCCGCAATAGATGCATTTCACCATGTCGATGTCGTAGCGCACCGTACGGCGGGTGCCGTCGTTGCGGCGCGGGCCGGCCTCGATCGTGATTGCCTGCGCCGGGCAGACCGCCTCGCACAGCTTGCAGGCGATGCAGCGCTCCTCGCCGTTCGGATAACGGCGCAGCGCGTGCTCGCCGCGGAAGCGAGGGCTCTGCGGATTGCGCTCGTGCGGGTACTGCACGGTCATCTTGGGCTTGACCATGTACTTCATGGCCAGGCCGAAGGCGCCGGCGAAGTCCAAGAGGGCCGCGCCCTTCACGGCCTGTCCGATCCGGTTGAACATCTATTTCCTCACGCAGGCGTAGGCGTCGATCCGCTCCGGGTCGCCTTCGGGTTTCAGTTGCATCGTCAGGCCCTTGGCCGCGCAGGCGGCCTGGACGTCGCGCAGCGCGTCCAGCGAGGCCACGCCGCCGTTCGGCGCCGCCGCGCTCGCGCAGGCGCTCAAGGCCAGGGCAGCGAAGATCAGGACGCCAGAAACGGCCCCTCCGTCTCGCGCCTGCGGCGCGATCCACCTCCCCCGCTGCGCGGTGGAGCTGTCCGCGAAGCGGACTGGGGGGGCGTTCGGCGCAGGCATCATGCGCCGGGCCCGAACACGCGCCAGGCCGAGACCGCCACGACGGCCACGAGCGAGGTCGGCAGGAACACCTTCCAGCCCAGCCGCATCAGCTGGTCGTAGCGGTAGCGGGGCACGATCGCCTTGGCCATGGCCACCAGGAAGAAGAAGAAAATGACCTTCAGGAAGAACCACATGAAGCCGAAGAAGCTGGTGAGCGTCGGCGCCCAGCTGGCGGTGAACGGCGTCGGGAAGGGCGCCTGCCATCCGCCGAAGAAGAGGATGGTGGTCATGGCGCAGATCAGCACGATGTTGGCGTATTCGCCGATCTGGAACAGCAGGTAGGGCGTGGAGGAATATTCCACCGCATAGCCGGCCACGAGCTCGGACTCCGCCTCCGGCAGGTCGAAGGGCGGACGGTTGGTCTCGGCCAGGCCGGAGATGAAGAAGATCCCCGACATCGGCAGCATGATGACGGTCAGCAGCTTGGTCCAGAGCGGTCCCGGTCCGCCGAACACGTACCAGTTCCAGAAGCCGCCGCTCTGCGCGCTCACGATCTGCTGCAGGTTGAGCGTGCCAGCCAGCACGATGACGGTGACGATGACGAAGCCGATCGAGACCTCGTAGGAGACCATCTGCGCGGCCGAGCGCAGGCTGCCCAGGAAGGGATACTTCGAGTTCGACGCCCAGCCCCCCATGATGATGCCGTAGACGCCGAGCGAGGAGATGGCGAACAGGTAGAGGATGCCGACATTGATGTCGGCGACCACCCAGCCGGGCGCCAGTGGGATCACCGCCCAGGCGGCGAAGCCCAGGGTGAAGGCGATCAGCGGCGCCAGCAGGAAGACCGTCTTGTCGGCGCCCGCCGGGATGACGATCTCCTTCAGCACGAACTTCAGGAAGTCGGCGAAGGATTGCAGCAGGCCGAAGGGGCCCACCACGTTCGGCCCCTTGCGCATCTGCACGCCCGCCCAGATCTTGCGGTCGGCCAGCAGCAGGAAGGCCAGCGACAGCAGGATCCAGACCATCACCGCCAGGATCTGGCCGATGGTCAGCAGGGTCCAGCCGCCCGGGGTGGCCCAGAAGCTTTGTTGAGCCGCCGCGTTCATGCACAGACCTCAATACCGCTCGTCCCCGCGAAAGCGGGGATCCAGGCTTTTTTCGTTTCGAAGCTCATCGGGTCCCGGCATAAAAAAACCTGGGTCTCCGCTTTCGCGGGGATGACCGGAGCGGAGATGGAAAACCTCGCCATCCCCTACTCCGCCGCGATCTTCGCCGCAGGCCCGGAGGCCAGCGCCGCGCATTCGGCCATGGTGACGCTGGCGCGCGCGATGGGGTTGGTCAGGTAGAAGTTCTTGATCGGGCTGGCGAAGGGCGCATCGGAAAGCTCGCCCTCCCCGCCCAGCGCCGCCAGGTCCAGGGAGACGCCCGCCGGATCGACCACATAGTCGATCCGCCCGAACGTCGGGTGGTCGGCGAACAGCTTTTTCCGCAGCTGGTCCAGCGTGTCATAGGGCAGCTTGGCGCCCAGCCGCTCGGAGAGCGCGCGCAGGATCGCCCAGTCCTCCTTGGCCTCGCCCTTGGGGAACACCGCCCGGGCGCCCAGCTGCACCCGGCCCTCGGTGTTGACGTAGATGCCGTTCTTCTCGCTGTAGGCCGCGCCCGGCAGAATGACGTCGGCGCGGTGCGCGCCCGCGTCGCCGTGGGTCCCCAGGTAGACGACGAAGGCGTCGGTCTGGGCGAGGTCGACCTCGTCGGCGCCCAGCAGGAAGAGCACGTCGGCCGCGCCCTTGCGGACCAGCTCGCCGGCGCTCTTGCCGCCCACCCCAGGCGTGAAGCCCAGGTCCAGGCCGCCCACGCGGCTGGCGGCCGAATGCAGCACGTTCCAGGAAAGCCCCAAGCTCTTCGCCGCACCCGCCGCCGCCTTCAGCACCGCAGCGCCGTCGGCACGCGCCAGCGCGCCGGCGCCGACGATGATCGCCGGGGCCTTGGCCTCCTTCAGCGCCTTGACGAAGTCGTTCTTCTGGCGGGCAAGCCCCGCCAGCGTCTGCGGCCCCGCGCCCAGGTCGTCATAGCCGTAGGTCAGATCCGCCTGCTCACCGACCACGCCGATGCGCAGAGCGCCGGCCAGCCAGCGCTTGCGCAGCCGGGCGTTCAGCACGGGCGCCTCGAGCCGGGGATTGGTCCCGACCAGCAGGACGACGTCCGCCGTCTCGATCCCGGCCAGGGTGGAGTTGAACAGCCAGCTCTCGCGCGGCCCGGCGCCCAGCGCCATCCCGTCCTGCCGGCAATCCGTGCTCTGCACGCCCAGGCCGCGGAACAGGTCCAGCGCGGCCTTCATGGATTCCGCATCCTGCAGGTCGCCGGCGATCACGCCCACCTGCTCCGGCGCGGTCGCCTTCAGCC
>CBJNAS010000429.1:0-3041 GCA_966434565.1 uncultured Phenylobacterium sp. | reverse complement strand
TCGAGCGGGAGCTCGGCGCGCGCCTGTTCAACCGCACCAGTTCGGAATTCAACCTCACCGCGGACGGCGCCGAGCTGCTGCGCGCCGCCGAAGGCCATCTCCAGGCGCTCGGGGCGGCGATCGACGGCTTCTCCGCCGCCCGCGACCGCGTCTCGGGGCGGCTGCGGGTCTCGCTCACCAATTCCTACGGCAAGTTCTGCGTCTTGCCGAAGCTGCCGGAGTTTCTCGGTCGCTTTCCCGACGTGCAGCTGGAGCTGGGGTTCGACGACAGCCCGGTCGACCTGATCAACTCGGGATTCGACCTCGGCCTATGTTACGGCGCGCCGTCGGACGCGACCTATGTCTCGCGGGTGATCTGCCGCCCGCAGCTCGTCCTGGTCGGCAGCCCCGAATACCTCGCGTCCCGCGGCGTCCCGCGCGAGCCGAAGGACCTGGCCGCCCATGTCTGTGTCAACGTGCGGCTCCCGCAGGGCGACCTCGCCTTCTGGCGCTTCCGGCCGCTCGCGGGCGGCTCCGTGGCGGAAGACGAGATCTTCCATCCCGACGAAGGGCTCGTGGTCCGTGGACAGCTCGACGGCGTGGTCCAGGCCGCGGTCGCCGGGCTCGGGCTCACGGTCGCGCACAGCTACGAGGTGGCGCCCTACCTCGGGACAGGACGGCTTAAGACCCTGCTCACCGGTTATCGGGTCAGCGGCCACACCGACTCCGAGGACGTGCACGTCTTCTTCCCGCACCGCAAGCACATGGCCGCGCGCGCCCGCAGCTTCATCGACTTCCTGCTCGAGACGGGCCGCGACACCGACATCGACCCCGCCGGCTACGCGGCCTGAGCCGCCGTGCGTCGAGCGGCTGGCGGCGCGGGCCGGACGCTGTAGGCTGCTCGGCTCGGCAGGTGTTTTTCAGGAAGAGGACGAGGCTCCATGTCCCATATCCACGAGTCGCAGACCGGATCAGCCCCGGTGCTCGTGAGCGAGCTGGCGCCGCAGATCGCCCTGGTCACGCTCAATCGGCCGGACCGGCTGAACGCCCTGACGCGGGAAACGGTCGCCGAGCTGAACGCGACCCTGGACCGGCTGGCGCGCGATCCCGAATGCCGCGCAGTCGTCCTGACCGGGGCCGGGCGCGGCTTCTGCGCCGGGCAGGATCTGCAGGCGGCCAACGTGCGCAACCGCGAAGGCCGCAGCGGCGTCGTTGAGAGGCTGTTCTGGCAGGAGCAGTTCGTCGGCATGGGCGCGCGCCTGCGCGCCATGCCCCAGCTGGTGGTCGCCGCGGTGAACGGGCCCGCCGTCGGCGCCGGGATGGCCATCGCCCTTTCGGCCGACGTGCGCCTCGTCGCGCCGTCGGCGCGGTTCCTCATCGGCGCGGTGCGCCTCGGCCTGAGCTCGGGGGAAAGCGGCCTGAGCTACCTGCTGCCGCGCCTGATCGGCGCCGGGCGGGCGTTCGACATCATGCTCACCGGCCGCCAGGTCGAGGCCGAGGAGGCCGAACGCCTCGGCCTGGCGTTGCGCATCGTGGCGGCCGACCAGCTGCTCGCCGAGGCGACGGCCTATGCCCAAACCGTGCTCGCCAACAGCCCCTTCGCGGTACGCCACACCAAGCGCCTGATGTGGGACAACCTTGATGCGGCCAGCTACGAAGCCGCCGTCGAGCTGGAGAACCGGACCCAGATCCTGGCGACCATGACCCAGGATTACGCCGAGGCGACGGCCGCCTTCATGGAGAAGCGTCCGCCGAGCTTTTCCGGCGGTTGAGGCGGCCTGCGCGTCATCGCCGCCGGCGCACGCGAGCTTGTGTAGGGGCGAGCGGAAACCCTGAAAACATCAGGGACGCGAAGGATTGCGCAAAAGCCCGGCCGGGCGGTCGCCACAGCTTGTTCGGCGTGGGAATTTTGTTAGGCCATGGACGCGATTGCGCGATGCTGGAATGAAGGAATGAGTCATGGACCGGCTTCTACCGATCGTCTGGCCGAAGGACCGCCAAATCCCGGAACGACGCTGGACGCCGCCGGCGGGGACCCGCCTGATCTCGGCCGACGACCACGTGCTGGAAGTTCCCGGGCTGTGGGAAGACCGCCTGAAGGGCGCCGACAAGGACCGGGCGCCCAAGTTCTGGCGCGACGAGGTCGGGTTCCACATGACGGTGGGCGAGGACTCCTATGACGTGCCCGGGTTGCCGGTGGGCTTCACCGAAGGCCGCGAAGGTTTCTGGGACGTCGGCAAGCGCCTGGCCGACATGGACGCCGAAGGGATCGAGGCCTCGATCGTCTATCACGGCCGCACCGCCGGCCTGATCCGCATGGCGGACAAGGACTTCTTCGTCCGCTGCATGGATGTCTTCAACGAGTGGCTGGCGGAGTGGCGCCTGGCCGCTCCCGAGCGCCTGATCCCGGTCGCCTACCTGCCGACCTTCTTCGAGCCGGAGGCGACCCGCGACTACCTGCAGAAGCTCAAGGACCTGGGCTTCAAGGCGATCGAGATCCCGACCAATCCGCGCGGCGTCCGCTACAACAGCTCCGAGATGGAGCCCATGTGGGCGGCCATCGAGGAAAGCGGTTTTCCCCTGTCGGTGCACATCGGCGCCTATCTGCAGTACAGCGGCCGCG
Source organism: uncultured Phenylobacterium sp. (assembly GCA_966434565.1). GTDB lineage: Bacteria > Pseudomonadota > Alphaproteobacteria > Caulobacterales > Caulobacteraceae > Phenylobacterium. The sequence continues at coordinate 439 of CBJNAS010000429.1, read as the reverse complement.
GCTCGCTGGGCGCGAACCTGAACGCCAACCTGATGCCGTTCCAGGGCCTCTTCGGCCAGCTCTGCTTCTCCGGCGTGCTGGAGCGGCACCCCGAGCTGAGGGTCGTCTTCACCGAAGGCGGCGCCGGCTGGGCGGCCGCCGGCATCGCCACCGCGGACAAGATCTACCGCGACTACGCCTCGGAGCTGCGTCCGAAGCTCGCCAACCCGCCGAGCTTCTACTGGCGGCGCCAGTGCTACGCGACCTTCATGGACGATCCGGTGGCGCTCGCCATGGTCGATCACATCGGCGCTGAGAACATCATGTGGTCGGTCGACTATCCGCACCCGGAAAGCGTGCTGGGCGAGAGCTGCGAGATCGTGAAGGAGATCTTCGACACGGTGGGCGAAGAGCGCGCCAAGAAGATCGTCGGCGGCAACGCCGCGAAGATCTGGGGTCT
>CBJNAS010000428.1:0-3046 GCA_966434565.1 uncultured Phenylobacterium sp. | reverse complement strand
TGGAGATTCGCGAAGGGCTCACCTTCGACGATGTTTTGCTCGAACCGGGCGCATCCGACGTGATGCCCACCCAGGTGGACGTCGCCACCCGGTTCACGCGAGAGATCAGGCTGAACATTCCGCTGGTGTCCGCCGCCATGGACACCGTCACCGAAAGCCGGCTGGCCATCGCCATGGCCCAGAACGGCGGGGTGGGGGTGCTGCACCGCAACCTGACGGTCGAGGAACAGGCCGACCAGGTGCGCGAGGTGAAGCGCTACGAGAGCGGCATGGTCATCAATCCGCTGACCATCGGCCCGGACACGCCGCTGGGCGAGATCAAGCAGATCAAGGCGCGCAAAAAGATCTCCGGCTTCCCGGTGGTCGACGAGGCCGGCAAGCTCTGCGGCATCCTCACCAACCGCGACGTGCGCTTCGAGACGCGCGACGACGTCCCGGCCAAGGCGCTGATGACCAAGGACAGGCTGGTCACGGTCCGCGAGGGGGTGAGCCAGGCGGAGGCCCGCGACCTGCTGCGCCGGCACAAGATCGAGCGGCTGATCGTCGTCGACGACGTGGGCCATGCGGTGGGCCTGATCACCGTCAAGGACATGGAGAAGGCCCAGCAGCACCCCAACGCCGCCAAGGACGCCCAGGGCCGCCTGCTGGTGGCCGCCGCTTCGACGGTCGGCGACGCGGGCTTCGAGCGCTCCATGGCGCTGGTGGAGGCCGGCGTCGATGTGGTGGTGATCGACACGGCTCACGGCCACAACGCCGAAGTGGCCAAGGCCGTCCAGCGCGTCAAGCGCGAGACCAACAGGGTGCAGATCGTCGCCGGCAACGTGGCGACCTACGACGGCGCGCGGGCGCTGATCGACGCGGGCGCCGATGCGGTGAAGGTGGGCATCGGCCCCGGCTCGATCTGCACGACGCGGATCGTCGCCGGCGTCGGCGTGCCGCAGCTGACCGCCATCGCCGACGCCGTGCGCGCGGCTGAGGGCTCCGACGTGCCGATCGTCGCGGACGGCGGCATCAAGTACTCCGGCGACCTCGCCAAGGCGCTGGCCATGGGGGCCTCGGTCGCCATGATGGGCTCGGTCTTCGCCGGCGTCGACGAGGCGCCGGGCGAGGTCTTCCTCTATCAGGGGCGCTCCTACAAGGCTTACCGCGGCATGGGCTCGCTGGGCGCCATGGGACAGGGCTCGGCCGACCGCTACTTCCAGAAGGACGTCAAGGACGTGCTCAAGCTGGTGCCGGAGGGGATCGAGGGCCAGGTGCCCTACAAGGGCCCCATCGCGCCGATCCTGCACCAGATGGTGGGCGGGCTGCGGGCGGCCATGGGCTATGTCGGCGGGTCCACGCTGGAGGAGTTCCGCGAGCGCGCGCGGTTCATCCGCATCACCGGCGCGGGCCTTCGGGAGAGCCACGTGCACGACGTGATGATCACCCGCGAGGCGCCCAACTACCCGAGCCAGGTCTAGGTCGCGGCGGTCATGAACGCCCCCTCAGTCGGCTTCGCCGACAGCTCCCCCGCTTTGCAGGGGAACATCTCGGCGCTCCGGATCCTCCGCCGCGAAGCGGGGGAGGTGGATCGGCGCGCGAGCGCCGAGAGGGAGGGGGCGTTTCTTGCGTGACGGCGGACGACTGGCCGCAGCCATCGAAGTCCTGACCGACGTCGAGACGCGCCACAAGCCGGTGCGCCTGGCGCTGAAAGCGTGGGGCGACGCGTCGCGGTTCGCCGGCGCCAAGGACCGGGCCTTCGTCTCGGGCCTGGTGCTGGACGTGCTGCGCCGACGGCGGTCGCTGGCCTGGCGGATGGACGACGAGAGCCCGCGCGCCGCGGCGCTCGCCGCCCTGCGCTTCGTCTGGGACTGGCCGGCGGAGCGCATCGCCGAGGCGGCCGGGGATGCGCCGCATGGACCCGGCGCGCTCACGACGACCGAGGTCGCCCGGCTGGAACATCCGCGCGACCTCGCCGAGGCGCCGGCGCCGGTGCGCGGCGACTATCCCGACTGGCTGGAGCCCGAGCTCGCCCGCGCCTTCGGCGAGGCGCACGTGGCGGAGGCCCAGGCGCTGGCCCAGCGCGCGCCGGTGGACCTGCGCGTCAACCGCCTGAAGACCGGTCCCGGCAAGGCGTTGAAGGCGCTGGAGCCGCTGCCGGTGCGCGCCACCGGCGTGCTGCCCGAGGCGCTGCGCATCGAGGCGCCCCAGGCCGGCGAGCGGGCGGCCGCAGTCGAGGCCATGCCGGCCTTCGTCAAGGGCTGGGTCGAGGTGCAGGACCTGGGCTCCCAGATCGCCGCCGCCTGCGCCGGGGAGGTGAAGGGGCGCCAGGTGCTCGACCTCTGCGCCGGGGGCGGCGGCAAGACGCTGGCCATGGCCGCGGTGATGGACAACACCGGCCAGATCTACGCCTATGACGCCGATGCGCGCCGGCTCACCGACACCATCCGCCGGGCCGAGCGCGCCGGCGTGCGCAACCTGCAGGTCCGCTCGCCCGTGAAGCCCGACGCCCTGAAGGGCCTGGACGGGCGCATGGACCTGGTCTTCGTCGACGCCCCCTGCTCGGGCTCGGGGTCATGGCGGCGCCACCCCGACACCAAGTGGCGGCTGACGCCACAGGCGCTCGAGCGGCGCTGCGCCGACCAGGACGCCGTCCTCGATCTGGCGGTGGCTTTCGTGAAGCCGGGCGGCCGCATCGTCTATGTGACCTGCTCGGTGCTGCCCGCCGAGGACGAGGACCGCATCGCCGCCTTCCAGGCCCGCCATCCGCAGTTCCAGGCTTGTCCCGCCACGCACGACCCGGCGCTGATCCGCTGGGTCACGCCTGAGGGCCATCTGCGCCTCTCGCCCCGGAGCGCCGCCACGGATGGTTTTTTCGTGGCCGTGCTGGAGCGCCGCGATGACCGCGCCGCGAAATCCAGTTAACGGAGCGCCATGAACAGCCCCAGCGAACCCCATCACGAGCGCGTCCTGATCGTCGACTTCGGCAGCCAGGTGACCCAGCTGATCGCCCGGCGCGTGCGCGAGAGCGGCGTCTATTGCGAGATCCACCCCTACGACAAGGTCG
>CBJNAS010000427.1:0-3047 GCA_966434565.1 uncultured Phenylobacterium sp. | reverse complement strand
TGCCGGACGCCTTCCTGCGCCGCTGCTTCTTCCACTACATCCGCTTCCCGGAAGCGGAGACCATGGCCGAGATCGTCGAGGTGCACTACCCCGGCATCAAGCAGAAGCTGGTCTCCGAGGCGCTGCGCATCTTCTACGACATGCGCAAGGTGCCGGGCCTGAAGAAGAAGCCGTCGACGTCTGAACTGCTGGACTGGCTGAAGCTCCTGATGGTCGAGGACATCGACGACGAGACCTTGCGCGAAAAGGACCCCACCAAGCTGATCCCGCCGCTGCACGGGGCGCTGCTGAAGAACGAGCAGGACGTCCACCTGTTCGAGCGCCTGGCGTTCCTCGCCCGGCGCGAGGGCGCGGCCGGGGGGCGCCGGCCGGGGCAGTAGGGCCTAAACGCCCCCTCCGTCTCCCGCCTGCGGCGGCGGGAGCCACCTCCCCGGCGACGCGGTGGAGGATCTGAAGTCGTTGATGCTCCCCCGCCTGCGGGGGAGCTGTCTGCGAAGCGGACTGAGGGGGCGTTCAAAACCCCTCACGCCGTCGGCTGCACTTCCACCACCTTGTAGGTCAGCGGGCGGCCGTCCTCGTCGGTGACGGTGACGTATTCGCCGACGGCGAACCTGTGCTCGCCGAGCCGGTGGACGGGCTCGTCGTCGGCAGTGTCCTCCTCGTCGTAGTCGAAGAACCAGCGCTGGCCTCGGCGGTTCAGGCGCCCGTCGACCGCGTCCTCGTCCGGGGCGAAGCGGCGCACCGTGCAGTGCGCGCGAGCCTTGGAGAAGGCGCCCTCGTCCAGGTGGCCGTCGGACGTCAACGGCGCCGTCAGCGTATAGCCGCGATGGTCGTCGCCGCCGGCGAACTCCGTGCCAGGGTTGCGGGCGAGCCGCATGACGATCCGCGACAGGGTCATTTTTGCACCTCTTGGTGTCTGATGATCAGCCTAGTGAGATAGAAATAGGGACGGCCCTTCGGAGTTCAGCAGGGTGCGGGTGGTCCCGCCGAATATGAACTCCTGGAGCCGCGGGTGCCCAAAAGCCCCGGCGACGAACAGGTCCGCGCCGGCCCGCTCGGCGGCGTGCAGCAGGGTGTGGCCGACGTCGCCGGCCTCGCTCAGCACCTCGACCTCGGCCTGCACCCCGCGCTGGGCGTAGTAGGCCTTCAGCCGGGCGGGATCGACATGGCGGGCGCTGGCCTTGGGCGCCGAGGCGATCACCACGCGGGCCGCTTTTTCCAGAAGCGGCAGGGCGAGTCGCGCGGCGCGCGAGGCTTCCTTGCCGCCGTCCCAGGCGACCATGACGCAGCCCTGCGGCTTCACGCTGCCGCGCGCGATCAGCACCGGACGCTGCTCGTCGGCCAGCATCTGCTGGAAGGCTTCGGCGAGCGCGCCGCGGCCGCGGGCCGCATCGTTGGTGAAGACCACCAGATCCGAAAGCCGCCCCTCGGCGGAAAGGCCGGCCCAGACCGGCGTCTGCAGGTTGATGAAGCGGATCCGCGGGTAGTCGAACCGCTCCGCCGTGGCTCTGGCGCGCGCTTCGCCGATGGCGACGGCCTCGCGCAGCGATTCCAGCGCCGTGGTCTGCACGCCGCCCAGGAATCCCTCGCCCATCCAGGGCATGACGTCGGCCACGTCGGCCGGCGTGAAGACGGCGGCGACCTCGGCCTGGAACGGCTCGGCCATGGCGACCGCCGCAGCCAGGGCCGCCTCGTCCTCCCTGCCGCCGCCGGCCAACGGCGCCATGATCCGCGCCCAACTCATCGAATTGTCCTTTCCCTCGGACGTCCCGTGGACCTTAGGCCTTCCCGCAGCATTGATCTTTGTCAGACGATCTTCCAGTGACGACGTGCTTCCAGTGGCGACTGGGCTGTGAAAGGAATGCACGGGTGAGGAAAGGGCTGCGTGGAGCGGCGAGCGCGCCTAGGGCCTGGCAGCGGATGCTGTCCGGGCGGCGGCTCGACCTGCTCGATCCCTCGCCCATGGACATCGAAATCGAGGACATCGCCCATGGCCTGGCCCGGGTGGCGCGGTGGAATGGCCAGACGCTGGGCGAGCACGCCTTCTCGGTGGCCCAGCACTCGGTGGTGGTCGAGGAGATCCTGGCCCATCTCCGGCCTGACATCGAGCCACGCTGGCGCCTCGCCGCCCTGCTGCACGACGCCTCGGAGTATGTGATCGGCGACATGATCTCGCCCTTCAAGGCCGCGCTCGGGGTGGACTACCGGACCTTCGAGGAGCGGTTGGAAAGCTCTATCCATATCCGGTTCGGCCTGCCGGCCAAGTCGCCCGATGTGGTCAAGAAGCTGATCAAGCAGGCCGACCGCGCCTGCGCCTTCTTCGAGGCGACCCAGCTTGCCGGCTTCCAGCCCGCCGAGGCGCTGGACCTGTTCGGCGCCCCGCCGGAGGGCTACAGCCTGGCGATCGAGCCCTGGCCCGCCAGCCTCGCCCAGGCCCGCTATGTACAGCGCTTCCAGCTGCTGTCCGACGCGGCGGGCTTTTCGCCGACGCCGGCGGCCTTCGAGACGGAGTAGCCGTGTCGACTTCGGTGGTCATCGGGCTGTCGGCGGTGGTCGTGGCGATCCGCGACGGCGAGGCGGTGGTGCTGACCGTGCGCCCGCGCGGCCAGGAGTTGCCGGGCCTGCCCTTCGGCCCCTTCGACCCCGCCGGCCACCGCACCTTCGAGCTGGCGCTCCGCGCCTTCGTGCGCGAGCAGACGCGGTTCGACCTGGGCTATGTCGAACAGCTCTACACCTTCGGCGACATGGGCCGCGACGCGCCGCTGGCGGCCATGACCGGCGCCGGCGCGGATTCGGCTGCGCGGGTGATCTCCGTGGGTTACCTGGCGCTGACGCCTGCGGCGCAGGACGGGCGCACGACGGAGTCCGACTGGCAGCCCTGGTCGCGTTTCTTTCCGTGGGAGGACTGGCGCGAAGGCCGGCCCGCCGCCCTGGCGCCCATCGGCGAGGCGCTGGGCCGCTGGGCCGATGGCGACGCTCAGCGGCTGTCGCACATCCGCCTGCTGTTCGCCCTCGACGGCGCGGTCTGGAACGAGGAGCGGGTGCTG
>CBJNAS010000426.1:0-3052 GCA_966434565.1 uncultured Phenylobacterium sp. | reverse complement strand
GCGGCGACCTTGATCATGGCGATCTCGGCCCGCGCGCTCTTGTTGCCCGCCGTGTCCATCATGTAGGCGGCCTTCAGGCACAGCAGACGGCACATCTCGATGTCGATGCGCGCCTCGGCGATGCGCTGCTCCCAGATGGAGTGGTCTGCCAGCGCCCGGCCGAACGCCACCCGGGTCAGCAGCCGCCTGCACATCAGCTCGAGCGCCACCTCGCAGGCCCAGATGATGCGCATGCAATGGTGGATGCGGCCCGGGCCAAGGCGGCCCTGGGCGATCTCGAAGCCCCGGCCCTCGCCCAGCAGGATGTTCCCCACCGGCACGCGGACGTTCTCCAGCAGCACTTGGGCATGGCCGCCGTGCGCCTCGTGCTCATAGCCGAAGACGGGCAGCATGCGCTCGACCGTGAGGCCCGGCGTCCTGGGGTCGACCAGGATCATCGACTGCTGGCTGTAGGTCGGCGCGGACGGATCGGTCTTGCCCATGACGATGTAGAGGTCGCAGCGCGGATGCCCCGCGCCGGAGGAGAACCACTTGCGGCCATTGATCACGTAGTGATCGCCGTCGCGCTCGATGCGAGTCTCGATGTTGGTCGCGTCCGAGGAGGCCACCGCCGGTTCGGTCATCAGGAAGGACGAGCGGGTCTCGCCGCGCATCAGGGGCGCCAGCCAGCGGTCCTTGTGCGCCCGCGTGCCGTAGCGCATCAGGATTTCCATGTTGCCGGTGTCGGGCGCCGAGCAGTTGAACACCTCGGAGGACCAGCCGACCCTGCCCATGATCTCGGCCACGGCCGCGTACTGCAGGTTCGTGAGCTGCTCGCCTTCGAAGGCGAAGCTCTCGTCCACGGGCGGATGGCCGCTGTGCGGCGGCATGAACAGGTTCCAGAGCCCCTCGGCGCGGGCCTTGGCCTTCAGCTCGTCGACGATCGGCACGGCCTTCCAGCGGTCCCCTTCGCGCTCCTGCCGATGGTAGAGGGCGTCGTTGGGATAGATGTGCTCGTCCATGAAGCGCTGGACGCGCGCGATCCACTGGTTGGTCTCGGCGGAATGCTCGAAAATCACGGGCTTGGCCCTCCCCGGGCGTGTCGATGTGCGGTGATCAGGCTTCCAGGACGACGACGGCCGAGACGCCCGGCGCGCCGTAGACCTGGCTGTAGCCGAGCCGGGCGCCTTCGACCTGCCGCCCCTCGGCGCGGCCGCGCAATTGCTGGACGTTCTCGTAGACCTGCCGTAGGCCCGAGGCGCCGATCGGCTCGCCGCAGGCCAGGCACCCGCCATCGGTGTTGACCGGCAGGCGCCCGCCCAGCCGGGTGGCTCCCTCCGCCACCAGCTGCTCCTGCTCGCCGTCCTGGCAGAAGCCGTTCTCGGCCATGTGCATGATCTCGGCGCCGCTCTCGGTGTCCTGCAGCTGGGCCAGGTCGATGTCCTCGGGCCCCAGGTCCGCCATTTCGAAGCAGGCCTTCGAGGCCAGCTGCACCGGCGAGGGGCCACGCTCCACGTCGAGCGAGGGCGAGAACACCTCGAACGAGCCCGGCAGCCGCGTGCGGACGGCGGCCCCGCGCACCTTCGGCCCGGAGAGTCCAAGCTCTCGCATCTTGCGGTCGGAGGCCAGGATCAGCGCCGCCCCGCCTTCGGCGGGCGAGCAGAACATGTACTGGGTCAGCGGATCGGAGATCATCCGCGAGCCCATGATGGCCTCCAGGCTCAGCGGCTTGCGCCGCCAGGCGTGCGGCGTGCGCACGCCGTTCTCGAAGGCCTTCTCCGCCACCCGGCCGAGCGTGAGCGCGCTGATCCCGTGAAGGCCCATGTAGCGGGTGATCTTGTTGGCGAAGAACTGGGTGGTGAGCATCAGGCCCACCTCGCCGTACCATTCCGGCAGGCCCCATTCCTCCGGCCTAGGGTCGAAGGCGCCGCGGGGGTGCTTGTCGAAACCCACCACCACGCCCAGGTCGAACTCGCCGGACTTGATCGCCCAATAACCGGACAGCAGGGCCGAGCCGCCGGCCGCGCAGCCGTTCCTGACATTGATGAACTGCATGCCCGTCAGGCCCAGCCGGGGCATCACCGCGTCGGCGTTGCCGGCCGCCTCCGAGCCGCCGAAGGCGAACTGCAGGTCGGACCACTCCAGGCCCGCATCCTTCAGCGCCTCGCGGATGGCGAACACGCCCTGGTCCAGCCCGGTCAGGTCGTCGTGCCGGCCGAACGGATGGATGCCGGCGCCCACGATATGAATGTCGGTCATGGGCAGTCCCCTCAGGCGGGTTCGAAGGCAAAGGCCAGGACGGTCTCGCCGCCGGCCTTGTGAAACGGCGTGAGCACCAGCCGCATGGGCAGGCCGATCGTGAGGCTCGCGAAGTCGGCGACGTTCAGGCGGCTTTCGACGATCACCTGGCCGGGCAGCTCCACGTAGCCCAGGGCGTAGGGCTGGAAGCTCTCCTCGTTGTCGTCGCCGGCGTAGGGCGGCGACTTCGGCCGGAAGCGCTGGACGGTGTAGGACCACAGCACGCCTTCGTCGGCGAGAAGGATCCGCTCGTAGTGCTGGGCCTCCGGGCCGGGGGGGAATGGAAAGACCATCCGCCCGTCGCTCAGCCTGCGGCCGCCGATCAGGCGCGGACGTCCGCCGTCCACCTCGAAGAGGCCCTCCGCCAAGGGCGTCGTCTCCATCCCCGATCTCCTATTTTATGATGATGATCATCACGCACCTGCGCGTTTTGCACAAGTGCGCGGGGCCGCTTTGCCGAGACCAGGGCTCAGAGGCCGAGCACGGTCTTGGCGATGATGTTGCGCTGAACTTCATTGCTGCCGCCGAAAATCGTCCAGGCGCGGTTGTTGAGGTAGGTCGCCGCGACCGCCTGGGCCGAGCGCGAGACGACCGGCGCGGGGACGCCGTCGCCGTAGAGCGGACGCTCCAGCGGCAGCTGCAGCCCCGCATAGCCGTACAGCTTCAGCCGAAGCCGGCTCACGTCCTGGCGCAGAGTGGAGGCGAGCAGCTTGGCGAGCGAGCTCTGGGCCGAGACCTTGCCCTGCGCCGCCTCGGCCAGGACCGGCAGCTCGGT
>CBJNAS010000425.1:0-3080 GCA_966434565.1 uncultured Phenylobacterium sp. | reverse complement strand
GCCAGCGATACGGGCCACGTGGGAATCTCTCCTGGTCACGCAAGAGAAGCGCGAAGGCGCCCCGGCCCCTCGCAGACCCTATCCAGGTCAGGCCGGCGCGTCCCTCGCGCTCTTTCGCGGAAGCGCCTCGTTATATGGATCGACGCGCTTCCGTCAATGCGGAAACGCGCAAATGTGGATGCGCATCGCGCACCGCAAGGTCCGGCCCTGCGCGCGTCCCACGCCGTCCCGGACGGAGACCTTCCGCCGGGCGGGTTAAGAAAAGCATGACGGCCCGATCCGGCGCAATCATGGCGCCGCGCCGCAGGGCCGCCGTCGCGCCGATGCCGAGAATGCCGGCAGCCCACCGGGCGATTCGATCCTGCTCGCCCTAAGCCGGCGGCTCGTTGGCTATCCCTCGCCTGGTGCTTGACGCCCGGCGCGGGGGGCGGAGAGACTCGCCGGATGGCGTCGCTCAGCGAGTTCATCTGCGGCCTGCCCAAGGCCGAGCTCCACCTGCACATCGAAGGCAGCCTCGAGCCGGAGCAGATGTTCGAGCTGGCCCGGCGCAACCGGATCGCCCTGCCCTTTCCCACGGTCGAGGCGGTCCGCGCGGCCTACGCCTTCGGCAACCTGCAGGACTTCCTGGACATCTACTACCAGGGCGCGGGCGTGCTGATGACCGAGGAGGACTTCCGGGACCTGGCGCTCGCCTACTTCCGCCGGGTCGCCAGCGACGGCGTCCGGCACGTGGAGCTGTTCTTCGACCCGCAGACCCATACCGCCCGGGGGATTCCCTTCCGCGTGGTCGCCGATGGCCTGCTGGCCGGCATGGCCGAGGCGGAGCACGATCTCGGCGTGAGCTCGAAGCTGATTCTCTGCTTCCTGCGGCACCTGTCCGAGGAGGACGCCTTCGCCGCCCTGCGCGAGGCCGAGCCCTGGCTCGACCGACTGGCCGGTGTCGGCCTGGACTCCTCCGAAGTGGGCCATCCGCCGTCGAAGTTCGCCCGGGTCTTCGCCGCGGCCCGTGAGCGCGGCCTCAAGCTCGTCGCCCACGCCGGCGAGGAGGGTCCGCCCGAATACGTCCACGAAGCCCTCGACCTGCTGCATGTCGACCGCATCGACCACGGCAACCGGGCGCTGGAGGATCCGGCCCTCGTCGAGCGGCTGGCGCGCGAGGGCATGACGCTGACGGTCTGCCCGCTCTCCAACCTCAAGCTCTGCGTGGTGAAAGACCTCGCGGACCACCCGCTGAAGCGAATGCTGGCGCTGGGCCTCAAGGCCACCGTCAACTCCGACGATCCGGCCTATTTCGGAGGCTACCTGGCGGAGAACTGGATCTGCGTCGCCGAGGCCGTGGGGCTGACGCGGGAAGAATTGGTGACGCTGGCCACGAACAGCTTCACCGGGAGCTTCCTGGGGCCCGACGAGATCGCGCGACGCGTGGCCGAGGTGAAGGCCTATGCGGAGAGTTCAAATCCCTCCGCTCGTTCCGGCGAAAGCCGGAATCCAAGCTGAACTGGCGGATCGGGCGCAGCGGCCGGCGCCGCCGCAGGCGACCTTTTACCGAGCTTCAGCTTGGGTCCCGGCTTTCGCCGGGATGAGCGGGATTGGGACCAATAGCCCGGCCGCCTAGACCTTCACCCCGTCGACCGCCTCGTCGATCGCTTCCGCGACCTGGTCGATGCTGCCCATGCCGTCGACTTCCACCAGCTTGCCCTGGTTTTCATAGTACGGCAGCAGCGGCGCGGTCTGGTCGTTGTAGGCGGCGAGCCGCACCTTGAAGCTCTCAGGATTGTCGTCCGGGCGGCCGCTCTCGGCGAAGCGGCCGGCGACCCTCTGCAGCAGGATCTCGTCGTCCACCTTCAGGCGGACCACCAGGTCGATCTGACGACCGCGCCCCTTCAGCATGATGTCGAGCGCCTGGGCCTGGGCGAGCGTGCGCGGGAAGCCGTCGAAGATGGCGCCGCCCGCGGCCTCCGTCTCCGGCAGGCGCTCCTCGATCAGGGCGACGACGATGCCGTCCGACACCAGCTCGCCGCGCTGCATGATCCCTGAGACCTTCTGGCCGAGCTCGGAGCCCGAGGCGATCGCAGCGCGGAGCATGTCCCCGGTGGAGAGCTGCACCATGCGGCGCTGCTCGACCAGGCGCTTCGCTTGCGTGCCCTTGCCGGCCGCCGGCGGTCCAAACAGGATCAGGTTCATCGTCTACTCGCCCTCCCCGCCGCGCTCCTGCGAGCCGGCGTCACCGACCGCCGGTCAGCGGCCGCGCATGCCTCTCAGCTTCGACTTCTTGATCAGCCCTTCGTACTGATGCTGCAGCAGGTAGGACTGGATCTGGGTGACGGTGTCCATGGTGACGCTGACGACGATCAGCACCGAAGTACCGCCCATGTAGAAGGGCGCGTTGTAGAAGCCGATCAGCGCCTCCGGGAGCAGGCAGACCAGCGCGATGTAGGCCGCGCCGATCACCGTCAGCCGGGTCAGCACATAGTCGAGGTATTCGGCCGTACGCTTGCCCGGCCGGATGCCCGGCATGAAGCCGCCGTACTTGCGCAGGTTCTCGGCCGTCTCCTCGGGATTGAACACGACCGAGGTGTAGAAAAAGCAGAAGAAGATGATCAGCGCGCCATAGAGCACCATGAACAGCGGCCGGCCGTGCTGCAACTGGCCCGTGAGCCCCGGCAGCCATTGCAGCCATGACGGCAGGTTGGCGCTGTTGTTCACCGCAAAGCCCATCACCGTCGTGGGCAGGAGCAGCAGGCTCGAGGCGAAGATCGGCGGGATCACGCCGGAGGTGTTGATCTTCAGCGGCAGAAAGGAGGTGTCGCCACCGAACATGCGGTTGCCGACCTGGCGCTTGGGGTACTGGACCAGCAGACGCCGTTGCGAGCGCTCCATGAAGACGATGGCCGCGGTCACCGCCACCACCAGCACGGCGATCATCAGCAGCACGCCGCCGTTCAGCGCCCCGGTGCGGGCGAGCGAGAACGCCTGGGCGATGTAGCGCGGGAAGGTCGCGACGATCCCCGCGAAGATGATCAGGGAGACGCCGTTGCCGATGCCGCGGCTGGTGATCTGCTCGCCCAGCCACATCAGGA
>CBJNAS010000424.1:0-3102 GCA_966434565.1 uncultured Phenylobacterium sp. | reverse complement strand
GCAAGGCCCGCAGCCTGCGACGCGAGCAGCACCTGGGCCTCCGCCAGTTCGACCGCCCCATCGACCTCGAGGAGCGTCGGCGCGGCCCGCGCAGTCTCCAGCTCGCTCGCCCAGAGCCGCCTGGCGTCGTGAAGAAGTACGCCCTCGGCCTCACGCGTGAAGACGGTCAGCCCCTGCTCGCCAAGGGCGACGATCAGCTGGACTTCACCGGCGTCCGCCGCGACCAGGTCGCCAACGTTGCTGCGAAAGCCGAGGGCGGCGCGTTGTTCGCCGCAGGCCAGAGCGGCCGCGATGTCCGGGGCGGCGGCTTCGAGCAGACGCGCGGCGAACAGGGTGGCGACCACGTTGGGCGAGGCGAGCTGTCGCCCCAGACCGAGCCCCATCAACGCACATTCTACGATGCTCAGGCCAGCACCGCCGACATGGTCGGACGCGGCCGCCGCGAACCAACCCAGGTCGGCCATGGCCTGCCAAGTTTCCGACTCGCCCGCGGGCGCGTTCTGCAGGCGACTGTGGGGCAGGAGCTGCGGCAGCGGGCGCAGCAGGTCTTCTACGAGCGCTCGTTGCTCGGCGGTCGGCGACAGGGCGCTCATTGCGCGCCTCGCGGCAGGCCGAGCACGCGCTCCCCGATGATATTCCGCTGGATCTCGGCGGTTCCGCCGGCGATCGTCTCGGAGAAGCCGTCGAGATAGTCGAAACCCCAGCCATGATCGGCGAGAACCGGGGCGGCGGCAACGCCGTAGAGGTCGATCGCCGCTTCGCAGACTCTCTGCGTCAGTTCGGCGAAGTAGAGGCGGATCAACGAGCCCTCCGAGCCGGGCGGCCCGTGCTCATTGTCCAGGGCGAACCGATAGCTCATCGCGCGCAGGGCGGCAGCGTCCGCGCGCAGGTCAGCAAGCCGGGCCGCGAGCGCCGGATCGCGGCAGTCGGCGATCAACGCCTCCACCTTCCAAGCCAGGCGGATCTGCAGCGCCAGAGACGCCGTGCCGCGCTCGAAGCCCAGAGTGGACATCGCCGTGCGCCAGCCCTCGCCGACGCCGCCCACCACATTGTCGAGCGGCAGGCGCACATCATCATAGAAGACCTCGGCGAATTTCTCCGGCCCGGCCATCGTCCGGATAGGGCGCACCGTCAGGCCGGGCGCGTCCATGGGGCAGATCACCCAGCTCAGGCCGCGATGGCGGCTCGAGGTCGGGTCGGTGCGGATGAGCAGCTCCTGGAAATCCGCAATGTCGGCGTAGCTGCTCCAGATCTTCTGCCCACTGACGATGATCTCGTCGCCGACGATGCGCCCGCTGGTGCGCAGACTCGCCAAGTCGGAACCGCTGCCCGGCTCAGAGAATCCCTGGCACCAGATGACCTCGCCGCGCAGGATCCTCGGGAGATGATAGGCCTTCTGGGCCTCGCTGCCGCAGGCGATCAGGGTCGGGCCCGCGTGGTTGACGCCAACGAACGACGCGTCGTGGGTGCTGGGCGCGTTCGCCGCTGCGTATTCCTCGAACCAGATGATCTGCTCCATGACGGAGAGCGCCCGGCCGCCGTATTCTTTCGGCCAGGTCAGCCCCGTCCAGCCGCCCTGATGCTGCACTTGCTGCCAGCGGAGCGCGAATTCCCGGGACGCCGGTCCGTCGCTCGGCGACGTCTCTTTGGGCACGTTGGCCTCCAGCCAGCGGCGGGCTTCCAGACGGAAGGCGGCGAGCTGTTCTGGGTTCACCACGTCGGCGGGCGCACTCATGGCCAAAGACTCATTGAACGGGGTGGGACCAGGCGTGCTCCGCGGCGGCCCGGGCCTGGCGGCTGCTGCCGCCAAGTTCGCCCATGAGCGCCTTCAGGCGGTAAGTCCAATGGTGCAGCCGAAACTCCAAAGTCAGCCCCATGGCTCCGCAGAACTGGTGCAGGTCATAGGTCAGCCGTGGCGTGGCGTCCTGCACATAGGCCGCCGCTGTGGCGCAGTCCGCCTCGGCATCCGACCAGGCTGCCTGAAAGGCGAGCCAGCGCGCCGCCTGGGCGGTGGAGGCCGCCATGGCGAGCCTGTGCTGTACGGCCTGAAAAGAGCCGAGGGGGCGACCGAACTGCCGCCGCGTCTTGACGTGCTCCAGAACCTCGTCGAGTGCGGCCTGCATCAGGCCGGCCGCCTCGACGGCCACGGCGAGGCGCCAGCGGCGGCGCAGCGACGCGGCGAACGGCTTCCCCAGAGACGTCGCGGCCACGCCGTCCGCCCGGCGCAACCGCCCGTACGGATAGGCGAAGATCGTCTCGACCGGCTCGACGTCGCCAGCGTCGAACTGGAGGAGCAGGACGTCCTCGCCCATGTCCACCAGCAGCGCGCGGGCTTGGGGCAAAAACCTCGCGGCCGCCCCGCGCGACGCACCGAGCGCCAACGGTCCCAGGCTGGCGTCCTGGAGCAGCGGCGCCACGAGCGCGGACGCCGCCGCTTCCACGGAGACAGGCAGCCGCGCGACGCGCTCCACCACCAGGGCGGCGTCCAGCAACGAGCAGCCTTCCTCCTGCGCAATCTGCAGGAACCCGCCGCTTCTAAGCTCCTGATCCAGGACCGGATTGAACGCGGCGAACACGCCCTCCTTAGGCGCCTCCACGTCGACAGCTGCGATCAATTGCTCCAGGCCGTCGAGGATGGCGGCCTGATCGGCGTTCAGCTCAAAGTCCACGGACGGCCTCGCTGGGAAGTTCCAGATAGCGGCGCGCCGCCAGGTTGAGCTGGATCTCCGCTGCGCCCGAGGCGATCCCGGCGGCGATGGCGCGCTGGTGATGCGCCTGCTGCATGGGATCCTCGCCCAGCAGACCCTCGGGCAGGTATTCGGTCATGAAGTCGTTGACCGCGTGATCCGCCTGGACGACAGCCCAGCGCGCAAGATTCCCAAAAGCGGTCGGAGGCCGCTCGTGGGCGCGTTCGTCCACCACCCTGTAGACCATGAGGCGCGCGGCTTCACAGAGCGCAAGTGCGCGGCCGGCGCGATCCTGCACCACCGGATCCTGGAAGCGACCCTCGCGCTTGAGCTTGGCCACTGCACCGTCGAGGATCCGTCGCGAAAACGCGTATCGCGGAATGCCGATGCGCTCGTTCTGCAGCGCATAGGTTAT
>CBJNAS010000423.1:0-3109 GCA_966434565.1 uncultured Phenylobacterium sp. | reverse complement strand
ACGATGCGGCGGGCCGCATCGGCGGCCTCGTCTATAGTCACTTCCGACGTGTCCAGCAAGACGGCGTCTGGGGCAGGCTTCAGCGGCGCGGCCTCGCGCCCGGAGTCCCGGGCGTCGCGGACGCGGATATCGGCCAGCACCTCGTCGAAGCTGACCGCCTCGCCCTGGCCCGCGAGCTGCTTCCAGCGCCGCTCGGCGCGCACTTCCGGCCGGGCGGTGACGAACAGCTTGGCCGGAGCCTCGGGGGCGATGACGGTGCCGATGTCGCGCCCGTCGAGCACGGCGCCGCCAGGCGTCGCCGCGAAGTCGCGCTGGAAGGCCAGGAGGGCGGCGCGCACCTGCGGGTGCACGGCCACCCGGCTCGCCGCCTCGCCCGCGGCGCGGGTGCGGAAGGCCGGGTCGTCCAGCACCTCGGCCGACAGCCGCCGCGCCGTCTCGGCCGCCGCCGCCGCATCGTCGAGGTCGAGGCCGGCGCGCTGCGACAGCACGCCCACGGCCCGGTAGAGCAGGCCGGTGTCGAGCACCGGCAAGCCGAACGCCCGCCCCAGCCGCGTGGCGATCGTCCCCTTGCCCGAAGCGGCCGGGCCGTCGACGGCGATGGTGAAGCAGGGGGTCATCCCCCCTCCCCCACATCCGCGCCCAGGCCGCGCATCAGCGCGACGAAGCCCGGGAAGCTGGTGGCGATCATGCCGGGCTCGTCGACGGCGACCGGCTCGGCGGCGGCGAGGCCCAGCACCAGGTGGGACATGGCGATGCGATGGTCGCCGTGGGTGGTCACCGTCGCGCCGCCGCGCACGGCGCGCGCGCCGGTCACGGTCAGGTGCTCGGGCCCCTCCTCCACCTCGACCCCGCAGGCGGCGAGCCCGCGCGCCATGAGCGCGATCCGGTCGCTCTCCTTGACGCGCATCTCGCCGATGCCGCGCATTACCGTGCGCCCCGCGGCGAAGGCCGCGGCGGTGGCCAGGATCGGGTATTCGTCGATCATCGACGGCGCGCGCTCCGGCGGCACCTCGACCCCGCGCAGCTCGGAGTGGCGGGCGGTGACGTCGCCCACGCGCTCGCCGCCCTCCTCGCGTTCGTTCCAGACCGCGAGATCCGCCCCCATCTCGCGCAGGGTATCGAACAGGCCGGTGCGCAGCGGGTTGAGCAGCACGCCCTCGACGGTCGCCTCCGAGCCGGGCGTGATGAGGGCCGCCACCAGGGGAAAGGCCGCCGAGGAGGGATCGCCCGGCACGCGCACCCGGGTCCCGGCGAGCGCCTGGCCGCCGGCCAGGACGATCCGCCGCCCGCCGGCCTCCTCCGCCACCTCCACCACCGCGCCGAAGGCGCGCAGCATGCGCTCGGTGTGGTCGCGGGTCGCTTCGGGCTCGACCACCTCGGCGCCGCGCTCGGCGTTCAGGCCAGCCAGCAGCACCGCCGACTTCACCTGGGCCGAGGGCTCGGGAAGCACATAGGCGATGCGCTGCAGGCCGCCGCCCCTGAGGGTCAGCGGGAGGCGCCCGTTGGAACGCGAAATCCAGCTCGCGCCCATCAGGCCGAGCGGCTTCAGCACCCGGTTCATCGGCCGCCCGCGCAGGGAGGAATCGCCGGTGAAGGTGGCCGCCAGGTCGAAGCCCGCCGCCGCCCCCATGATCAGCCGCACGCCTGTCCCTGCGTTGCCGCAGTCGACCACGTCGGCGGGCTCGGCGAAGCCGCCGCGCCCTTCCACGCGCCAGCGCCCCTCCCCCAGCCGCTCCACGCCCGCGCCGAAGTCGGCCATGGCGGCCGCCGTGCGCTTGACGTCCTCGCCCTCGAGCAGGCCTTCGACCTCAGTCACGCCGCGGGCCAGCGCGCCCAGGATCAGCGCCCGATGGGAAATGGATTTGTCGCCGGGCGCGCGCACGCGGCCTTTCAGGGCCCCGCTCCGCCTCGCCGTCAGCGCCGCCGCCGTCATGTGGAAATCCGTCCCTTTGCGGGCGTCAGAAACTGAAGGGGGATTGCTTTGACAGTCGTCTTCGTGCGTGGCAAGGGAGCGCGCTTTCAGAAACACCGCCGTTAAAGGATCGCCGCCTTTGGCCAGTCCTGACTTGGGCACGAAGCAGATCTGCCCTAATTGCCAAGCAAAATTCTACGATCTCAACAAGCGTCCGGCGCACTGTCCCAAGTGCGCGACCGAGTTCGATCCTGACGAGGCGGTGCGCAACCGCCGCGTTCGAGCCCGCGCCATCATGCCCGAGACCGAGGCGGACGAGGAGCGTCCCAGCCAGGTCCGGGGCGAGGAATTGGAGGGCGACGAGGAAGAGGACGCCGGCGCCCCCGAGCTGGACGAGGCGGCGGACGAGCCCCTCGTCGCGGACGAGGACGAGGACGGCGTCGAGCCGGGCGTCGGCCCGGGCGGCGACGACCTGGGCGAGTTCACCGACGACGAGGACGTGGAGGACGCCGACGACGTGCCCTTCCTGGAAGAGGACGAGGACGATTTCGACGACAGCGAGATCGAAGGCCTGCCCGACGAAGGGGACGACGACCGATGAAAATCGGCCCGGACAGGGTGCGCAAAAAATCGCACTTTTCCGGGCTTGATCGCGCGGAGCTGTTTGAATAGGTTCCGCGCCTCTCCGGGGCGGCGACGCCCCAGAGACCCGAGACCTCGGGGCTATAGCTCAGTTGGTAGAGCGCTTGAATGGCATTCAAGAGGTCAGCGGTTCGACTCCGCTTAGCTCCACCATGAAGCCTCCCAGCAGACCGCTGGGAGGCTTCATCATTTTCACATCCCCGCGATCTGCGAAATCGCCGCCGCCGCGGGCTGGACGCGCTCTGGGTAACGCCCGGGTAACAACCGGCGCGCAGAGAGGTTGACCTGCGTCACTACCAGAAGCCGCGCAAGGATCTCAGCGACAGCGACTACATGATGGCGATCACCACCAGCGCCCAGCTCACCTCCGCAGTCATCAGCGACGCCACCGTGCTGGCGAAGATGGCGAGGTTCTCGGCCAGCGCCTGGCCGCCGTCAAAGACAAGGGCCGGGACGTAGCCCTTAGGATTGACGGCTCGGTAATCGCGGTTCTCCAGTCCGACCGGCCGGGACGTCAACGGTTGCCGGCCTTATCGAGCGGAACCTCCTCTCCGG
>CBJNAS010000422.1:0-3112 GCA_966434565.1 uncultured Phenylobacterium sp. | reverse complement strand
CCGCTGGGCTTCCCCGACCGCCCCCCTCCCCCCGGTTCCGCCCCAGCGCCTGCGGGCCTGGGCGCGCATCTCCGCGTCCAGGCGCCGTCCGCGCCGCCGCGGACCCTTGCGCGACCGCGCGCGCTCATTGACAGGCGAGCGTCGCCGCCCTTGATAGGATGTGCGGGTCCCCGCCGCTTGCAGCGGGACAGAACCGCGTCTGAAGGGAGACAGCGCTTGGCGGGCGATCGGCTCCGACGAGCTTCGGCGACAGCCTGTTCCCAGCTGCGCCCCGTCGTAACGCACCCGGCTCTCCCCTCCAGTATTGGCCAGCTCGGCCTGCGCCGCGGGCGCGGGTTCCAGCCGAAATGCGAGCCTCGCGAATGACTTCCGCCCAGCGCGATCACATGACCCTCGGCGCGCTCCACGAGCGCAACGCCCGCGATCGCGGCGGCTGCGAGGCGCTGGTGTTCGAGGACCGGCGGCTGACCTTCGCCGAGTATCACGACCGCTGCCAGAAGCTCGCCGCGGCGCTGTATGACCTCGGCGTCGCGCGGCAGGACCGGGTCATGTTCCTGTCGATGAACTCGCTCACGCCATACGAGACCTTTGGGGCCTGCGAGATCGCCGGCTTCATCGCCGCGCCGCTGAACTTCCGGCTCGCGCCGCCGGAGATGCTCCACATCCTTGCGGACGCCGCTCCGAAGGTGCTGATCTTCCAGCAGCAATACGCCGCCGTGGTGGCCGGGCTCCGCGAACGGGCGCCGCAGGACCTCCGCTACGTCTGCGTCGAAGGCGGCCTCGACTGGGCGCTGGACTACGAGGCCCTGATCGCGTCGGGCTCCGGCGGCGGCCCGCCCGTGCGGGCGCGGCGGGGCGACTACGCCCACCTGTTCTCTACCAGCGGCACGACCGGTCGGCCGAAGGGCGTCGTGCACACGCACGAGGCGGCCTGCCAATGGGCGCCGGCGACGGCCCTGGTCAGCGAATTCGACGCCAGCTCCCGCGTGCTGCAGACCTCGCCGGCCTTCCACACCGGCGGCAAGGGCTATGTCGTCGCGGCTCACTGGGTCGGCGGCGCCGCGGTCGTTCGCAACGGGTTCGACGCACTCAAGGTGCTGCAGACGATCGAGCGGGAGCGGATCACCTTCACCTTCATGGTCGGCGCCATGGTCGAAGCGGTGCTGGCGGTTCCGGGGGTGGAGCGCTACGACCTCTCCAGCCTGCGCAAGGTGATCTCGGCCGCCGCGCCGATCCCGACGCCGCTGCTGCGCCGCGCCATCGACCTGCTGGGCCCGGTGTTCGCCGTGCAGTACGGCAGCACGGAGGCCGGCAACATCGGCAACCTGTGGCGCCACGAAGTGGTCATCGACGGCCCCCCGGAGCAGGTGCGGCGCCTGGCCTCCGTCGGCAGGCCGATTCCGGGAATCGAGCTGCGCATCCTCGACGACCAGGGCCGCGACTGCCCGACCGGCCAGCCCGGCGAGGTCGTGGTGCGTAGCCCGGCGCTCGCCGCCAGGTACTGGAACAACGACGTGGCGACCGCCGAGGCGTTCCGCGACGGCTGGTACTACACCGGCGACGTCGGCCAGCAGGACCAGGAGGGCTATCTGTTCCTCGTCGACCGCAAGAAAGACATGATCATCTCCGGCGGCGAGAACGTCTACTCGCGGGAAGTCGAGGACGCCCTGCTGCAGCATCCCGAAGTGCAGAACGCCGCGGTGATCGGAGTGCCCGATCCGCGCTGGGGCGAGGCGGTCTGCGCCGTCGTCGTCCGGCGGCCGGACGCGCAGCTCACCGAGCCGGCGCTGATCGCCCACACCCGCAGCCTTATCGCCGGATACAAGACCCCCAAGCTCGTGCACTGGATCGACGAGCTGCCCTATCTGCCCAGCGGCAAGATCGACAAGGTCGAGCTGCGCCGGCGCTACGGCCGTGCGCAGGCTGCTCCCGCCGCGGCAGAATCCTGAGCCGGCTGTGCATCGAGGCCGCGGTGGAACGTGTTTGGCGCCAGGTCAAGCAAGTCTCCGCCGCTGCGCCCGCCGTCCTGAGCCGTCACGCCTTTTTGTTCGGCGACGTCGAAGAATGATTTCAATTACTGGGGGATAAACGCGGGATCTCCGAACCGTTATGACATGGAAGATCGCCCCGGCTCGGCGGCCCGCGCCGCCGCCGGGCGGTCGCTCAGGAGAAGGCCGCAAGAATGCCGAACGACATCGCCACCCCCGCCAAGATTTCGCGCCGCCCGCTCACGCCCGCCTTCGGTGCGGAGATCCTCGGCGTCGACCTCGGCAAGCCGCTCGACGCAGCCACCGTCGCCGCTATCCACGACGCCTGGATCGACGCCGGGATCCTGCTGTTCCGCGGCGAGGACCAGGACGATGGCGGCCAGATGCGGCTCAGCGAGGTGTTCGGCGAGATGGAGCCGGCCGCGACGGCGGATCTGAACGATCCGGTCAACACCTTCATGATGACGCTGGCGTACGACCCGACCAACCCGACCGCGCGGCCGCAGCCCTTCTACAACGTCGGCGGCATCGATCGCGCGGGCTGGCTCGGCTGGCACTGGGACCAGGCCTTCATGCCCACCATCGTCCGCGGCGCGGTCCTACGCATGACCCAGCCTGCCGCGCAGATGGGTGAGACCGGCTTCATCGACGCCATCCAGGCCTATGACCGGCTCTCCGACGAGCTGAAGGCGAGGATCGCCAACCTCGAGGTGGTCTATCAGTTCAACCCGGACTTCTGCTCCGGCCAGTTCGGTTTCCCCGAGGACATCCGGCGGCTCGACATCCCCAGCAAGGGGGTGAGCTACGACTTTCCGCCCGCGGTGCACCCGCTCGTGATCACCCAGCGCGAAACCGGCCGCAAGGTGCTGAAGCTCTCGCCGATGCACGCCCGCTACGTGCTCGGCATGGACAAGGCCGAAAGCGACGCGCTGCTGACCCAACTGGCCCGGCATCTGACGGATCCCGCGTACGCCTATTTCCACAAGTGGGGAAAGAACGACATGATCGTGTGGGACAATTGGCGGGTCATCCATTCCGCCAATGGCGTTCCGCTGGACTGCGCCCGCAGCGCGCGCCGCACCACGATCGCCGGGGACTACAAGGTCGGCCGCTACCTCGACCCG
>CBJNAS010000421.1:0-3114 GCA_966434565.1 uncultured Phenylobacterium sp. | reverse complement strand
GATGGGCTGCGGCGCCATGGTCACGGCCGGCGCGGCCAATTGCGGCGCGGGCTCCGGCCTCGGCGTTGGAGCGACCGGGGCCGGGGGCGCGACCATCGCCACGGGCGGCGGCGCGCTGGCGGGCCGGGGCGCCGGGGAGGGCTCGCCCTTCATCTCCGCGACCGCCCGGGCGACGTCGGAGGCAGAGTCCGCTGCGAGCGGCGAGGGCTGCGAGAGGCTGGCGCCGGGCCGTCCCGAGGGCAGCGGCTTGTCGGTCATGCCCCCGAAGTACATCTCCGCCTCGCTCGGGCCTTGGCGCAGGTCCGTCGGGGCCACCAGGTTCTGCTGGTCGGTCGGCTTGGCGAGGTGGGCGGTGACGATGATGATCACCTCGGACTCGTTGTTCTGGTAGTTGGTCGAGCGGAACAGCGCGCCGAACAGCGGCGTGCGCTGGGCGCCCGGCAGGCCGCGCAGGCTGTCGGTGAACTCGCGCCGGATCAGGCCGGCGATCGCGAAGCTCTGGCCGTTGCGCATCTCCACCGTGGTCTTGGCGCGGCGCGTGGTCAGGGCGGGGATCTTGAAGCCCTGCAGGATCACGGCGTTGCTGGGATCGAGCGCGCTGACTTCCGGCGCGACCGCCAGGTTGATCGAGTCGCCGACGACGGTGGGCGTGAAGCCGATGCTCACGCCATACTGCTTCCACTCGATGACGACGGTCGTCTGGGCGACGCCCAATTGCGGCACGGGCACAGGGATCTCGCCGCCGGCGAAGAAGACGGCGGTTTCGCCCGACAGGGCCACCAGGTTCGGCTCGGCCAGCGTCGAGGCGTAGCCGTGGGTCTCGAGCGCATCGAACAGCGCCGAGAAGGTCCAGTTCTTGCCGGCCTTGGTCTCGCCGATGAGGTTGGCGACCTTGTCGGGGTTGAGCGCGGTGGCCGGCAGCACAAACGAGTGGGTGGTGTCCCACATCGCGTTGAAGTTGTTCAGGCCGAGCTGCTGCAGGGCGCTGCGCTGGACCTCCGCCACCCGCACCGAGAGCATCACCTGCTCGGCGGCGCGGATGCTGGTGAGGTTGGCCACGTGGCCGGCGGCGTACTGCTCGGCGATGGACGCCGCGCGGGCGGCCGCGGCCGAGGAGGAGAGCGAGCCCGAGAGCACGATCCCGTCGCCCTGGGCCGTCACCTCGACCGGCTCGCCGGGCATGATCTGCTGCACCGCCCGGCGGATGTTGTCGACGTCGTAGCCCACCCGCACGTCGAGGGTGGCGAGCGGGGCGCCGCCGCCGCGCGGCATCACCGTGACGCTGGTGACGCCGGTGGCCTTGGCGAGGACGTAGATGGTCCGGTCGCCCAGGGGGATCACGTCGCCGACCTTGGGATTGCCCACCATCACCTGGCCGATCGGCCGCTCGAACCGCAGGATGCGCGAGCCGCCCATCGGCAGGGCCAGCTGGCCGCCGTATCCGGAGGAGTCGGCGACCACCTCCTGAACGGCGCCGCCCGGCGTGTAGGGCTGTGGGCCGACGGCCTGGGCCGCAGCGCCCCCGCTCAGGGTCGACAGCATCGCTGTCGAAGCGAGCAGGACGCCCATCAATCTACGCAAGCCCGGAAGATTGGAATGGTTGGGTGTCATCGACGTTGCAGGCGCTCTCGGCCTGTCCCTGGTTTGGGTTGGCAAGGCTCAGCCTTCCGCCGGAACGCGGGCGGTGCTGGCGTCTGATCCCCGGTAGATCTGGATGGTCGGGCCCGCGGGCATCGGACGGGCGGAGATGTGGATGACCTTGTGCACGACGACGGTCGGCGGCGCGGCCGGCTTGACCCCGTCCAGCCGCAGGTCGGCGGTGTGCACGGTCACGGGCGCAGCTTCCTGGCCGTTGGTCAGCGGATCGACCGTGCCGCGCAGGGCGAGCGAGAGGGTCCCCACCTCCGCCGCCAGAGCCAGCTTCTGCGCCTGCTCGGGGGTCACTTCGATGGTCGCCGCCTTGGCCACGACCGGGTCGTTCTTGTTCTCGTTGGCGAGCTGGTCGACGGCCAGGACGCGGACGCTGCGCAGCAGGACGTCGGTGCGCTTGTTCTCCTGGTTGTTCGGCCCCTTGCCGTCGTCGCGGGTGACCAGGACGTCGACGAAGTCGCCCGGCAGGACGAAGCCCGCCACGCCGAACACGTCGTTCACGCGGATGGCGGTGGCGCGCATTCCCTCGCGGATCACGCCGGAGAGGGTGGCGCGGCCGCCGGGCCCGGAGATCCGGGTGGTCAGCACCGGCTCGTTCGCCGCGATCGGACCGAGCGCCACGCGGCGCTGGGCGGTGACCTGGGCGACGGTCTCGAAGGAGCCTTGCGGCTTGGCGTCGCTCGGCCAGGCCTGGACGCGCAGGAGGTCGGGCGTCAGCACCTCGCCGAAGCCGAGCGCGCGGCTGGCGACCACGACCGTGGTCTGATGAAGACGGGGCTCGGCGGCGCGCGAGGCGCTCATGTGGCGGAGCCCCAGGATGGTGAGGGCGCCCAGCAGCACCGACACCGCCAACAGGACGAAACCGAGGTTGCGCATCTCTCGCACTCCAGGTTGGAAATTGTGGAGGCGGGCCCGGCGGCCCGCCTCCAATGGGCCGTTCAGGCGCCGATCGCGGCCTTAAGTGCATCCCACTTGGTGGACACCCAGGTTCCGACCAGCGCGATCGTGGCTACGGCCAGGACGGTAATCAGGCCGATTAGGATCGAGTATTCGATCAGGGCGGCGCCATCCTTGTCCCGGGTGAACCGATGCCGCAGGTCCGCGAGGTGGGCTTTCAGATTTGCCAGCTGCGTCTGGGCAGCGAGGTAGGGCTTCAGCACGGTTGGGCTCCTGTGGTCTTGCGAGGCGGGCGCGGAGGCCCACCTTCGTCGGGGCGGATCAGGCGCCGATGGCGTTCTTGAGCGCGGTCCACTTGGTGGAGACCCAGGTCCCGACCAGCGCGATCGTGGCTACGGCGAGGACGGTAATGAGGCCGATCAGGATCGAGTATTCGATCAGGGCCGCGCCGTCTTGGTCGCGCTCGATACGCTCACGGAGGCTGGTGACGTGGTCTTTCACATTGGCGAGCTGCGTCTGGGCAGCGATGTAGGTCTTCAGCACTTTTCGACTCCTCGGAGGAATGGT
>CBJNAS010000420.1:0-3114 GCA_966434565.1 uncultured Phenylobacterium sp. | reverse complement strand
GTGCCGCCGCGCCAGCCGCCCTCCTGGCCACCGCCGTGCTGCAGCCGCGACAGCTTCGCGCGCGGGCCGAAGGTGAGCGCGCCCACGCCCTGCGGGCCGCCGAGCTTGTGGGCGGAGATGCAGAGGGTGTCTGCGCCCAGGGCCCGGCTGTCGATGGCGATCTTGCCGGCGGCCTGCACCGCGTCGACGTGCAGCCAGCCGTCGACGGCGCGGACGATCTCGGCGGCCTCGGCGACCGGCTGGATCACGCCGGTCTCGTTGTTGGCCAGCATCAGCGCGACAAAGGGCCGCCCGTCCGCCGGGTCCCAGGCCGAAAGCCGCGCGCGCAGCCAATCGAGGTCGGCCGCGCCCTCGCGATTCACGGGCAGGACCTCCACCGCCGCGCCGAACACCCGGGCGGATTCGTGCACGCTGTCATGCTCGACGGCCGAGACGATCAACCGCCGCGAGCCGGCCTGCACGGCGCTTCGAATGCCCAGCGCATTGGCCTCGGTCCCGCCGGAGGTGAAGACCACGGTCGAGGCGGGGGCGGCGATCAGGCGGGCCACCGAGTCGCGGGCTTCCTCCATCCGCGCGCGCGCAGCGCGGCCGGCGGCGTGCACCGACGAGGGATTGCCGACGTGCGCCAGCGCCGCGGCCACCGCGGCGGCGGCCTGCGGGCGCACCGGGGCGGTGGCGTTGTAGTCGAGGTAGACGGGGACGGGCTTCATGGAACGCCCCCTCCGTCTCGGCGCTGCGCGCCGGTCCGCCTCCCCCGCTTTGCGGTGGAGGATCCAAAATCCAAGATGCTTCCCCGCCCGTGGGGGAGCTGTCGCGAAGCGACTGAGGGGGCGCTCGCCAGTGTCATGCCGCCTCCCGGTCGTGCGCGAGCCGCCCGTCGACGACATCGGCCAGGCTGACGGACGCAAGATAGTCCTCGATCCGCCGGCCGAGGTCTTCCCACAGGTCGTGGGTCAGGCAGCGCTCGCCCTTCATCATGCAGCCCTTGCCGGCGCCGCAGCGGGTGGCGCGTAGCGGCTCGTCCACGGCGTGGATGATGTCGGCGATCTTGGTCTCGGCGGCGCTGCGGGCCAGGCGGTAGCCGCCGCCGGGGCCGCGAGCGCTCTTCACCAGGCCTTTGCGTCGCAAGCGGGCGAACAGCTGCTCGAGATAGGAGAGGGAGATCTCCTGGCGGTGGGCGATCTCGGCGAGCGCCATGGCCCGTTCGGCCCTGGCTTCGGAGGCCCCGGATTCGAAGCGCGCCAAGTCGGCCATCGCCATCACGGCGTAGCGTCCTTTGGTAGAGAGCCGCATGGCCTTGCACCCAATGCAGTTTTCCCGCGCATCGCGGCCGGGCTGTGTTAAAAGCCGCCGCCTTGCGCCGGCGAGGGCGACCAGTCGTAGCCGGACGGCTGCGACTTAGGAAGACCCAGCGCGGTAGTCAAGTATTCGGAGGCGTGAAGAGGGACGGAATGCCAGAGGTGGTGCTGACCGGCGCGGCCGGGCGGATTGAAGGCCGCTATTCGCAGGGCAAGAGCGAGACGGCTCCCGTTGCGCTGATCCTGCACCCGCACCCCAAGGCGGGCGGCCAGATGAACAATCCGGTCGCGGTGCAGCTGTTCCACCTGTTCATGAAGCGCGGCTTCTCCGTGCTGCGGTTCAATTTCCGCGGGGTGGGGCGCAGCCAGGGCGAATTCGATTCGGGGATCGGCGAGCTGGCGGACGCGGCGACCGCGCTCGACTGGCTGCAGTCCACCAATCCGGCCGCCTCGCAATGCTGGGTGGCCGGCTATTCCTTCGGCGCCTGGGTCGGCATGCAGCTCCTGATGCGCCGGCCGGAGACCGACGGCTTCATCTCGGTCTCGCCGCCGACCAATGCCTACGACTTCTCGTTCCTAGCCCCCTGCCCCGCCTCCGGCCTGATCCTGCACGGCAGCGCCGACACGGTGGTGCCGCCCACGGACGTGGAGAAGGTGGTCTCGAAGCTGCGCACCCAGAAGGGCATCGTCATCGACTACGAGGTGGTCGACGGCGCCAGCCATTTCTGGATGGAGAACCTGCCGGACCTGGAACAGCGCGTCGGCGGCTATCTCGACAAGCGCCTGGCCGCCAACCCGGCGTAAGGTGACGGCGCCCGAAGACGCCATCCGCGCCCGCCGGCGGCTGACCAACAGGCTGATCGCCGCCCCCGCTTCACCTGGACTTCGGGCGGCGCGGCTGAAGCCCTTCTTCGCCCCGGACGCCCGGCTGATCGCGGGCGACGGCGCCCTGATCCTGGGCGCCGACGAGATCGTGCGCGCCTTCGCCGCCCAGTTCGCCGATCCGGATTTCGTGACCTATCTGCGCACGCCGGAAACGGTGTCCCTCGACGCCCGGGGCGAGCGCGCCGCCGAGCAGGGCCGCTGGACCGCCGACTGGAAGGGCCAGGCGATGGCCGGAACCTACCTCGCGGTCTGGCGCAAGGCGCTCGGCCAGTGGGTCATCGAGAGCGAGCTCTATGTGACGCTGGAGGGTTAGGTGCGCGACTGCGCCAGGTAGGCGCGCCAGCCGCCGAGCTCGGTGATGTCGCGCGCGCCGTCGGTGGCGCGCGGCTCTGCGACGAAGCCTTTCACCTGCCTGCCGTCCTCCAGGGTCACCGTGCCGATGGCGAGCGGCGGGGCCACCTCGACGACAAACGAGCCGAAGGCGTCGACCGGCACCTCATAGACCTCCACCTCGATGGCCGCCCCTTCGCCCACGTGCACCAGCGCCGGCTTGGGCGGAGTGGAGTTGGCCATGGCGTAGAGCCGGTAGGCAGGCGCGGTGCGGGTGCGCGCGACCAGGCGGGCGTCCCTGGAGCTCAGCTGCCAGTGCAGCGGCATACCGGCGAGGTGCGCACCGACCACGGCGACCTGCACGGTCCCGGCGCGGCCTTCGACATCGAGCGGTGGCGCTTCGGGCAGGGGGGCGACCTCCACGTAACGGCGGGTGAGCTCCAGGAGGGCGGTGTCGGCGAAGGCCGGGCCGATCAGGGTCACCCCGAAGCCGGTCGCGTTGGCGCGGAAGCCGGCGGGGACCGCCACGGCGCTCATGTCCAGCAGGTTCACGAAGTTGGTGTAGAGGCCGAGGTTGGCGTTGAGCGCGACCGGCTCGGCC
>CBJNAS010000419.1:0-3125 GCA_966434565.1 uncultured Phenylobacterium sp. | reverse complement strand
AGCTGTTCTGGTACAACGACTACCTGCAGCGCCGCATCGGCAGGAGCAAGGTTCGCATCCGCACGGGAACGAAGGTCGACGCGGCGATGCTGGCGGCCGAGGCGCCCGACGTGATCATCCTGGCCAACGGCTCGCGCCCCGCGCCGCTGCCGCTCGAGGTACGCGGCGAGCTCCTCACGGCGCCGGCGTATGAGGCGCTGATCGGCGACATCACCCTCCCCGCGTCCTCGGCCGGGCGTCCCGTCGTCATCTTCGGCGGCGGGGAGACCGGAACCGAGACGGCGGAGTTTCTCGCCAAGGCCGGCCATCACGTGCTGCTGGTCAGCCGCTCGGACGCCGCCCTGCTCGCGCGTAACGCCGAGCCGCTCTACCGCATGCATCTGCTGCAGCGTCTCAAGGACAACGCCGCGATCCGGATCCTCGACAAGACCGCGCTGAGCGCGATCGAGGCGAACCACGTCGTGCTGTCGCGGAACGGCGACACGGTACGCCAGCCGGCGGCGGCGGTCCTGCTGGCCCACGGCCTGGCGCCGGACACCGAGTTGTCGGACGCCCTGGCCGGCGTCGACACGCCGATCGTCCGCATCGGCGACGCCGTCCAGGTGGCCCGGATCGGCGAGGCCGTCCGGGACGCCTACCGGGCCGTGCAGGACCTGCGCCGGCTGCTGTCGGCGCCTGAAGCCGTCGCCTGCTGATCGCCGCCGGCGCTTTGTGCGAGCCGACGCGGCCCGCAGGGGCTCAGAATTGGGACGCGAGCGGCAGGCCCGGGTGGCGGGGAACGCCGGCGAAGAGGTCGCGGCCCGCCTCGGTCTGGAGCATGTATTCCAGATAGTGGCCCAGCACGGCGCGGCGGTCGACGTAGAGGTAGTGCATCAATCCGCCGAAATCGCCTTCGACCGGAATCCGCGCACCCTCGCCCCGCAGCTTCGCGCGAAGCCGCTCCCAGACCGCAGGGGCGCGGATGAGGCAGCCCAGGTGGTGCAGCCGTGCGGGCGCGCCGCCGAGCGCGTCGCGGTAGATCGCGTCCCGCCCGCCGGCCGGCTGGATGAGCTCCAGCTGCGCCTCGCCGACCTGCGCCAAGGCGAAATGGCAGACCGCCTCGCCATCGCCGGTCTGGATCACCACCTCCCGGTTCAACTGGAAGCGCGACAGGCCGTAGAGCTCGCCGAACTGGGCCATGGCGGACTCCATGTCGGCGACGACATAGGCGGTCTGGAAGAAGTTGAAGCTGTCCGCTACGCCGCCACGCCCACCGATCGGGGTCGTCGCCTCGCTCACGCCGCGGTCTCCGCCGCCGGAGCGGCCTTACCGTTGGAAGCCGGCGCCTTGTGCAGCCCGCCCGCCTGCCCGGTCCGCACGAAGCTGTTCTCGAAAACGATCATGTTGTGGCTCCTGTGTTCAACGACCGTGGCAGACCAGCGCGCCACGCCGGCGGCAGCGCTCAGGACGCGGGCAGGTCCTCATAGGCCGGGTCCGGCAGGCCGCGGTAGATGTCGCCGGGCGCCTGGCGGGCGTGGTGGTACGTCGGCCGGTAGTCTCGCCGCAGAAAGCGCCAGACCCCGTCGGAGTCCTTCCGGAGCTCGTCGTAATAGAGGCCGATACATTCGAAGCTGTCTCCGTAGATGTGGAGCGTCTGGCGGGTCCGCGCCCGATCGCCTTGCAGCGCGTTGACAACGATGCCGTGGCCCATCTGGAAGACGAAGCCGAACTGGTAGGCCTGGACCGTGTGGAGCATGTCGAGGAAGGCCTTGCGGCTCTCGAAGCGCTGGTCGAACGGCGCCGAGGCAGACCAGATGAAGTCTTCGCAGAGCGTCGCGCCGAGGCGATCCCAGTCCCGGTGGTTCAGGGCGTCCATATAGCTTTCGATCTGCTCGCGGATCAGGAACCTGTCCATGAATTCCGCCTGCTGCCTCGTGAGTTCCATCGGCGTCTTGCTCCGTGATGTCGCGCGTCGCTGGCTGACGGTTCGGCGACGGGGTGTCGCTCCGCCGGTCTCGTCGAGCGCGGATCTTCGTGGCCCCGGGTCGCGTGTGGAACCGCCATCCGTCTCCGGCGCCGGCCTCGAGGGTGCGGGCAAGGCGGCGCGGACGAATGCTACCCGGCCCCCGAAGGCGGACAACATGAACCGCCGCGAAGACAGAATTTACCTCCAGCCGCGGCTCGGCGCACGAGCCGCAGCCGTCTTGTGCGAGGCGGCCCGCGGCGCGAGACTGAACGACTGAATGCAGAACGCGTCCGGCGCGGCTGATCGCCTGGGCCGAGGTGGTGCGACAGGGAGGAAAACATGGCGGAAACCGCTGAGGACATGCGGACTCGGCACGTCACCGCAGCGCTCAACTACACGGCCCGGAGCGATGAACCACTCTACAACTACTATCTCGTCGATCCGCCGGCCGGGCGCGCCGCCTCCAACGAGCGGCCGGAGGCGCATGAGGTCGTGATCCGCAGCCTGCGCGAGGAGGACGTGCGCCTGGAGACCCACGGATTCGAGCTCGCGCCGTTCAGCCCCTCGATCGAGGACATCTACGACGCCGAAGAGCGCAAGGCGCGCTTCGATCCGGCCGTCGCCGAGCTGGTCAAGCGGCGCACCGGCGCCGCCGAGGTGCGGGTGTTCGACCCTTTTCTGCGCGGCCCCGAGGCCGAGCGGCGCAACCCGGGCGCCATCGCCGCGCCCGCCGGCATGGTGCATGTCGACTACACCCACGGTTCCGGCCCGCAATGGTTCGAGCGCATCCTGGGCCCGGACGCGGATCGTTTCCGCGGCCGGCCCTACGCCATCATCAACGTCTGGCGGCCGATCACCGGGCCGTTGCGCGATCACCCGCTGGCGATGTGCGACGTCCGCTCCGTCGCGCGCGAGGACTATGTCGTGTCGCATATCTGCAGCCGGCGGGACGAGAACGGCATGGCCGTGCCGACCGGCGAGGTCTACGAGACCGAGACCTACGCGCTGAACTACAGCCCCGCGCATCGCTGGTACTATGCGCCCGACATGATGCCTGACGAGGCGCTGCTGCTGAAGAACTACGACTCTCGCGCGGATCACCCGTCGCGCTTCAGCCCGCACACGGCGTTCGCCGATCCGACCACCCCGCCCGACCGCCTGCCCCGCGCCAGCATCGAGG
>CBJNAS010000418.1:0-3127 GCA_966434565.1 uncultured Phenylobacterium sp. | reverse complement strand
AAACGGAAGGCGGCCTGGCGATCGGCGGCGAGCCCGCCCCAGTAGGCGCGCGCCGCCTCCAGCAGCACAGCGGCGCCGACGACGTTGGCGCGTACGAAGTCGAGCGGCCCCTCGATGGCGCGGTCGTTGTGCGACTCCGCGGCCAGGTGCATCACCGCGTCCGGCCGGTGGCGGGCGAAGATCTCCGCCATCCGCGGCGCGTCGCAGATGTCCGCATGCTCGAAGGCGTAACGGGGGTGGCCCTCGACCGCGGCGAGATTCTCGAGATTGGCCGAATAGGTGAGGGCGTCGACGTTCACCACCTCGTGCCCGTCTGCGACGGCTCGCCGCACCACGGCCGATCCGATGAAACCGGCGCCCCCCGTGATCAGGATCTTCATGCGGCCTTCTTAGGGTCTTTCTTCGATCGGGCGGCCGCCTGCAGGCCGCCAATTCACCGTGCCCCTTGCCCTCTTACAACGAAACGGCCGTCGCTCAACCCTGGGCGGACGGGGCCTGGGCGGACAGGGCCAGGGCGGACAGGGCGAATTTCGGTCGCGGCCCTTGATGCGGGCCGCGGCCAAGCCCTACATGCGACCTTCCCCAGGTCTGAACGGTGTTCACCGGCGCTGCACCGGGGCCAACCCCCGTAGCGGAGCGGCAGGGCCTTGGCAGGCGGCGAGACCCAGACTTCCAGCGGATCGGCGCCTGGCGAATCTGGGCGGCGTCGGAGGCCGGACCTGACGGCGGGGCCGATCGGGCCGACGCTGATCGCCTTCGCCCTGCCGGTGCTGGGCTCGAACATCGTCCAGACCCTGAACGGCTCGATCAACACGGCCTGGGTGAGCCACATCCTGGGCGAGACGGCGCTCGCCGCCACCGCCAACGCCGGCCAGATCTTCTTCCTGATGATCGGTGTCGTCTTCGGCATCTCGATGGCGGCGAACCTGATGATCGGCCACGCCGTGGGCGCGCGCGACGAGGCGGCCGCCCGCCGCGCCGTGGGCACCTGCACCACCTTCTTCATCGTCCTCGCCCTGGCCCTGGCGGTCATTGGCGGCCTGCTCACGCCGGCCATCCTCGACGCGCTGGGCACGCCGGCGGCTTCGCGCGCGGGCGCGATCCGCTACCAGCGGATGCTGTTCGCGGCCATGCCGTCGATCTACTTCTTCAACTTCGTGATGATGGCGCAGCGCGGCGTCGGCGACTCGCGCACGCCCTTCTACTTCGCCCTGCTGCAAGTGGCGCTCGACATCGCGCTGAACCCGCTCCTGATCATGGGGCTGGGTCCGTTCCCGCGGCTCGGCATCGCCGGCTCGGCCACCGCCACCCTGATCTCGCAATCGCTGACCCTGGCGCTGATGCTGGCCCACCTCTACCGCAAGCGCTCGATCCTGGTGATCCGCCCACGCGAGTGGCGGCTGCTGATCCCGGACCTCGGGATGGTCAGGACCCTGGTGTTCAAGGGCCTGCCGATGGGCTTCCAGATGATCGTGGTGAGCCTGGCGGGGCTGAGCCTGATGCGCCTGGTCAACCGCTTCGGCTACGAGACGACGGCCGCCTACGGGGCGGCGATGCAGCTGTGGAACTACATTCAGATGCCGTCGATGGCGCTCTCCGGCGCCGTATCGGCGATGGCCGCGCAGAACGTCGGCGCGCGGCGGATGGACCGGGTGGAGCGGATCGCCTGGATCGGCGCGGGCTTCGCCCTGGCCCTCTCGCTCACGCCCATCGTCGCGGTGTTGGCGAGCCAGCACCTCGTGCTGCACGCCTTCCTGCCGGCCGGCAGCCCCGCCCTGCCGATCGCCGAACGGATCAACTGGCTGGCGATCTGGGCCTTCATCCCGTTCGGGGTGGCCTTCGCCTTCTCAGGCGTGGTGCGGGCGACCGGCGCGGTCTGGCCGCCGCTGCTCGCGATCATCGTCTCGCTCTGGCTGGTGCGCGTTCCCTTCGCCTACCTGATGGAGCCGCGCTGGGGGGCGGACTCGATCTGGGCGAGCTTCCCGATCGGCAGCTCGGTGACGCTCTCGATCGCGATGGCCTATTACCGCTGGGGCGGCTGGCGCCGGGCGCGGCTGATGAAGACCACACCGCGCGGAGAGACGCCCGACCCCGGCCAGGCGCGGCCGATTGGGGTGGAGGAGACCGAGGCGCAGGACAAGGTCGAGACGGCGCTGCGCCGGGCGTCGGACGCCGGCCCCGCCCGTCCGCGGTCGGAGCAGCCCGCCGAATAGCGCGCCGTCCGCCGCCGGCGCGAGAACGTCGGTGTGACGGGCCGCAGAAAGCGCTTATAGGACGGGTGACGCGCGGAGATCGTCTGTGCGCGATGACTAGGGCAGAGAGGAGCGCGCGGGTGAGCGGAGTGGCGAGTGGCCGTCGGCCGAAGATCGTGGGCATTGGCGGAACGATCCGGGCCGGCTCGACCACCGAGACCGCGCTGATCTGCAGCCTCAAGCGCGCCGAGGAGCTGGGCGCCGAGACCAGGCTGTTCGGCGGCGAGTTCCTGGCCCGCCTGCCCACCTTCGATCCCCGTCCTTGCGATCCCACGCCCGAACAGCTGGACCTGGTCGAGGCGGTCCGCGCCGCCGACGGGGTGATCGTCGGCAGCCCCGGCTACCACGGCTCGATCTCCGGCGTGGTCAAGAACGCCCTCGACACCCTGGAGATCACCGCCAGGGACGCCGCGCCCTATTTCCACGGTCGTCCTGTGGGCGCGGTGGTGACCGCCTACGGCTGGCAGGCGACGGGCAGCACTTTGATGGCGCTGCGCGCGATCATACATGCCATGCGGGGCTGGCCGACGCCGTTCGGCGCGGCCCTCAACTCGACCGCCGGCCTGTTCGACGAGTCGGGCGCCTGCCGCGATCCGAAGGACGGCTGGGCGCTCTCGACCGTGGCCGAACAGGTGGTGGAATTCGCCAGGATGCGGATAACCCAATGACCAAGCCCCGACTCGTCCCTCCCGCGCCCGGCGCGCCGTTCGGGCCCGACGACCTGCACGCGGCCATCTCGCCGATCGAGGACATCATCGAGGACGCCCGCAACGGGCGGCCCTATATCCTGGTCGACGCCGAGGACCGGGAGAACGAGGGCGACGTCATCATCCCGGCGCAGTTCGCCACGCCGGCGCAGATCAACTTCATGGCCA
>CBJNAS010000417.1:0-3134 GCA_966434565.1 uncultured Phenylobacterium sp. | reverse complement strand
ACCTGCCCAAGCAGCCGCAGCAGCCGCGGTCCGGCGACGTGGCGGCCATTTTCCAGTTTCGAGAGATATCTTTCTGCGAGGAGGGTCGCGACCTGTCGGTGCGCCGTGGCGACGGGGATGTCCAGGTTACGTGCGATGTCGGCGACGGTTTGGTTTCCGGCGCTGTCGATGACGGCTTCGAGCGTGGCGAGGGTTCGCTTGAGCGAGGTGATGTGGGGCGTACCCATTCTCATGATGTGAGATTCTAGCGTCATTGCCCTCTGGCGCCAATGGCGTCGCCCGAATACTTGGTCGGCAACAAACGCGAGAGGGAGATGAGCACGATGGGCGGCGTCACTCACGAAGATCTGGCTCGCCGGCTGCGTGAGGCCTACAGCTCAGGCGCGGTGCCGCCGCTGCGCGACGGCCTCGATCCGGTTGACGTCGCCGGCGCCTATGCCGTGCAGACGATCAACACCCGATTTTGGGAGGGGCAGGGCCGCCGGATCGTGGGGCGCAAGGCCGGGCTGACCGCCAAGGCGGTGCAGACGCAGCTTGGCGTCGATCAGCCGGATTTCGGCGTGCTGTTCGATGACATGCGCGTGGCGGACGGCGGAAGGCTTGACCCCGCCAGGTGCCTGCAGCCCAAGGCCGAGGCGGAGATCGCCTTCGTGCTGGGGGCGGATCTTTCTTCGCCCCGAACGACGCCGGACGAGGTCGCTGCGGCGGTGTCCACCGTCCACGCTGCGATCGAGATCGTCGACAGCCGCATCGCGGACTGGAAGATCACCTTCGCCGACACCGTCGCGGACAACGGTTCATCCGCCTTCTTCGTCTTGGCGGAGCAAGGCAAGCCGCTGCCGGGCCTCGATATCTGGACCGCGGGCATGGTGATGGAGATCAACGGGCAAATCGTGTCGTTGGGCGCGGGCGCCGCGGCGCTCGGCCACCCGCTCAACGCCGCGGCCTGGCTCGCGCGGACCCTTGCCGAGCGCGGCGAGCCGCTGAAGTCCGGCGACGTGCTGCTCGCCGGCGCCCTGGGGCCGATGGTGGCGATGGCTCCGGGCGACCACGTGCGCGCGGTCGTCGGCGGCGTCGGCGAATGCTCCTTCACATACGGAAAGGCCTGAACTCATGGGCAAAACCAAGGTAGCGATCATCGGATCGGGCAACATCGGCACCGACCTGATGATCAAGGTCATGCGCCTTTCCAGGGTGCTGGAAATGGGCGCGATGGTCGGCATCGACCCGGAGTCCGACGGGCTGGCCCGGGCGCAAAGGCTCGGTGTGGCGACGACGCACGACGGCATCGACGGGCTGGTCGCGATGCCTGAGTTCAAGGACATCCAGATCGTGTTCGACGCCACCAGCGCCGGCGCACACAAGCGCAACAGCGAACTGGTGCTGGGCGCCGGCAAGCGGATGATCGACCTCACCCCCGCCGCCATCGGCCCCTATACGATCCCGCCGGTCAACGGCGACGCCAACCTCGACGCGCCGAACGTCAACATGGTGACCTGCGGCGGACAGGCGACGATCCCGATCGTGGCGGCGGTCAACCGCGTGGCCAAGGTTCACTTCGGCGAGATCGTCGCTTCGATCAGCTCGAAAAGCGCCGGTCCCGGCACCCGCGCCAACATCGACGAGTTCACCGAGACCACCAGTCAGGCGATCGTCGAGGTTGGCGGCGCGACGCGCGGCAAGGCGATCATCATCCTCAACCCGGCCGAACCGCCGCTGATCATGCGCGACACGGTCTACTGCCTGTGCGAAGACGCCGACCGCGAGGCGATCCGCAAGTCGGTCGAGGACATGGTGGCCGAAGTCCAGACCTACGTCCCCGGTTACCGGCTCAAACAGGCGGTGCAGTTCGAGCATATCGGCTCCAACCGCCCGTTGCGCATTCCCGAGATGGCGCCCACCGGCAGGACCGAGTTCACCGGCCTCAAGGTTTCGGTTTTCCTCGAGGTCGAAGGTGCGGCCCATTACCTGCCCGCTTATGCGGGCAACCTCGACATCATGACCTCGGCGGCGCTGAGAACGGCCGAGAAGATCGCCGAAAGGATGACGGCATGACTTTCGACCCGACGGTTTCCAAGCTCTACATCCAGGACGTCACCCTGCGCGACGGGATGCACGCGATCCGCCACCAGTACGGGCTCGACCATGTCCAGGCGATCGCCCGTGCACTGGATCGGGCGAAGGTCGATGCGATCGAAGTCGCGCACGGCGACGGCCTCCAGGGCTCCTCGTTCAACTATGGCTTCGGAGCCCATACGGACTGGGATTGGATCGGGGCTGTGGCGCAGGTGCTCGAGCATTCGGTGCTCACGACGCTGCTGCTGCCCGGCATCGGCACGGTCCACGATCTCAAGCATGCCTATGAGATGGGGGTGCGCTCGGTGCGCATTGCCACGCACTGCACCGAGGCGGACGTCTCGAAGCAGCACATCGAGGCGGCGCGCAATCTTGGCATGGACGTCTCGGGCTTCCTCATGATGAGCCACATGTCGCCGCCGGAACCGCTGGCCAAACAGGCGAAGCTGATGGAGGACTATGGCGCGCACTGCGTCTATGTCACCGACAGCGGGGGGGCGATGAACATGGAGGAATACGCCGCCCGCCTCCAGGCCTATGACCGGGTGCTCAAGCCCGAGACCCAGCGCGGCGTCCACGCGCACCACAACCTCTCGCTCGGTGTCGCGAACTCGATCGTCGCGGTGCAGAACGGCGCGATCCGCGTCGATGCAAGCCTGGCAGGGATGGGCGCGGGGGCCGGCAACGCGCCGCTCGAAGTCTTCATCGCTGCGGTCGATCGCATGGGCTGGAATCACGGCTGCGACCTGTACGGCCTGATGGACGCCGCCGAGGATCTCGTCCGCCCGCTGCAGGACCGGCCGGTCCGCGTGGACCGTGAGACGCTGACGCTCGGCTATGCTGGGGTCTATTCTTCCTTCCTGCGCCACGCCGAGAAAGCCTCGGACGACTACGGCGTCGATACCCGGTCCATCCTGGCCGAGGTCGGCCGCCGCAAAATGGTCGGCGGACAGGAGGACATGATCGTCGACATCGCTCTCGACATGCTCAAGCGCCAATAACGGCGACACCAGGGCTCGGCCTGTCGCGGCGCGGTGAGCTCCGCCCGCGACAGCGAG
>CBJNAS010000416.1:0-3138 GCA_966434565.1 uncultured Phenylobacterium sp. | reverse complement strand
CCGAGATGTCGGCTTCGCGGGCGCTCGTTCGTCTTCTGATGGACTGGACGAGGTCTCGAGAGGAAAGGAAACGATATGCGCCAGAGCGGTCAGTCCGAGCAGACAGAGCAACCGACCACGGTGGCGCGGAAATCCGGCCGCAAGCTCATCGTCACGCGAAGGGCGGATGTCCCCCTCTCGCGACCTTCGGAGCGTCCGCTTGGCGGAGGTGGACGATCGCTGGCCCTGGCTGGATGAACGCGGTGGCGGCGCACGGGCGAAAAGGCGGCCGTTACCGCGGCGGCCCGCCGCGATTATGTTCAGGCGCATGCCACGCCCGCCGTCGCTCACGCCCTCGTCGATCCGCCAGGCCATCGTCCTGCAGGTTCGCCAGCTGGTCGGCGGCACGGGCGACGACACCGTCGAGCGCAACCGGCAGGACACCGGCTTCTTCGGCCCGGAGAGCGCCTGCTGGAAGGTGCACGGCGACTTCACCAGCATGATGGTGGGCGGGATCACCGCCCTGTTGATGCAGATGCTGCACCCTGGCGCGCTGGCCGGCGTGTGGGACCACTCCGACTTCCGGGGCGACATGTCGGGACGTCTCAAGCGCACCGCACAGTTCATCGCCGGGACGACCTATGGCGACCGCGCCGAGGCGCAGCGACACGTCGACCGCGTTCTCGCGATCCACGCGAAGGTGGCCGGGACCCTCCCCGACGGGACGCCCTACAGTGCGGACGACCCGGATCTGCTCACCTGGGTCCATGTGGCCGAGGTCAGCTCGTTCCTCACCGCCTACATGCGCTACGTCGATCCCGCCTTTCCGCCGCAGGAACAGGATCGCTACCTGCGCGAGACCGCGGAGATCGCGCAGCGTCTCGGCGCCCAAGGCGTGCCGCAAAGCCGCGCCGAGGTCGCGGCCTACTTCGACGCGGTGCGCGGGCAGCTGCGCTACGACGGTCGCACCCGTGAGGTCGCCCAGGCGCTTCTTTCGCAAACCCCGCCCAGCGCCGCCGCCGCCCCGGCCATGTCCATGGCGTTCGACGCGGCCAAGGACCTGCTGCCGGACTGGGCCGCCCGGATGCACGGGTTGCGCTTGTCCGCGCCCCGACGCGCGGCCGCGCGGCTGACGATCCAGGCTCTCGGTCGGACCGTGCGCTGGGCCCTGGTCAACAGCGCCGAGGCGCGCGCCAGGCGGCGCGCCGAACAATTGGCGCAGCAGGGTTCGTCGTCTGGCGACCAGCACAGGAAAGGATTTCCGCGATGAGCGAACTGATCATCTGGACTTACGACTGGGTCCCCGGCGGCCCTCGCGGGTTTGTGCGCGACCTGAGGCTGAGGTGGGCATGCGAGGAAGCCGATCTAACCTACGCCGTCCGAACGGTCCCGTTCGAGGGTCGCGAGACCAATCATCTCGAGCGCCAGCCATTTGGCCAGGTTCCGTTCCTGAACGACGGAGAGCTGGAAATATTCGAAAGTGGCGCCGGGTTGCTGCATCTGGCCCGGAAAAGCGAAAAGCTTATGCCGCGTGATCCGGTCGGAGAGGCGGAAACACTGCAGTGGACGATCGCCGCGCTCAACTCGATCGAGATGGTCGCCGTACCGTGGTGGTTTTTGAAAATGCACGGCGACGAGGACAATGAGCTTACCGGATGGGTGAGCAAGCGCCTCGACCAGCTCGAAAAGGTGCTGAGCGAGCGCGAATGGCTCGCCGCCGGCCGTTTCACCGTCGCAGACCTGCTGATGGCCGATGTGCTGCGCGTTCCGAAGGTCCGCTCATTCGGCGACCGGCCTGCGACCGAGGCCTATGTAGCCCGCGCAACCGATCGCCCCGCGTTCAAGAAGGCCCGAGCCGACCAGATTGCGCTTTTCGCGGCGGCCGACGCGAGGCGAACAGGACAAGCGCCGGACCAGCGAGCGTCCTAGTCTCCAGGGCGCGGCGGTTGAATTCACCACTAAGCCCCCCTATCCGTGGCCCGTCATGGACACCCAGACCTACGCCGAAACGCCCCTGATGTCGGGGTCTTGCCAGCGGGCGGCGCCGTTCCTGCCGATGAGCCGCGCCGAGATGACGGCGCTCGGCTGGGACGCCTGCGACATCGTGCTGGTGACCGGCGACGCCTATGTCGATCATCCGAGCTTCGGCATGGCGATCATCGGCAGGCTGCTCGAAGCCCAGGGCTTCCGGGTCGGCATCATCGCCCAGCCCGACTGGCAGACGGCCGAGCCATTCAAGGCGCTGGGCAAGCCGACCCTGTTCTTCGGGGTCACCGGCGGCAACATGGATTCCATGGTCAACCGCTACACGGCGGACCGCCGGCTGCGGCACGACGACGCCTACACGCCCGGCGGCGAGGGCGGCCGGCGGCCGGACCGCTGCACCATCGTCTACGCCCAGCGCTGCCGCGAGGCGTTCAAGGACGTGCCGATCGTGCTGGGCGGCATCGAGGCCTCGCTGCGCCGCATCGCCCATTTCGACTACTGGTCGGAGAAGGTGCGCCGCTCGGTGCTGGCCGACGCCAAGGCGGACCTGCTGCTCTACGGCAACGCCGAGCGCGCCGTCGTCGAGGTGGCGAGGCGGCTCGCCGCGGGCGAGGCGCCGCGCGATCTGGGCTCCATCCGCGGCGTGGCGCTGTTTCGCCGCGTGCCTGGCCACTACACGGAGCTGCCCGCCGACGATCTCGACTCCGCGGACGAGGGCGCCGCCCGCCGCCCCGGCGATGTCGTCATCCGGCTGCCGTCCTATGAACAGGTCGAGCAGGCTCCGGAGGCCTACGCCCGCGCCTCGCGCGTGCTGCATCGGGAGAGCAATCCCGGCAATGCGCGGCCGCTCGTGCAGCGCCACGGCGACCGCGACCTGTGGCTGAACCCGCCGCCGATTCCGCTGACCACCGCGGAAATGGACGCCGTCTACGACCTGCCCTACGCGCGCGCGCCGCATCCGTCCTATGGCGAGGCCAAGATCCCCGCATGGGAAATGATCCGGTTCTCGGTGACGATCATGCGCGGCTGCTTCGGCGGCTGCACCTTCTGCTCCATCACCGAGCACGAGGGCCGCATCATCCAGAGCCGCTCGGAGGGCTCGATCCTGCAGGAGATCGAGCGGATCCGCGACAAGACGCCGGGCTTCACCGGCGTGATCTCCGACATCGGCGG
>CBJNAS010000415.1:0-3149 GCA_966434565.1 uncultured Phenylobacterium sp. | reverse complement strand
CGCGGCCGCGGAACTCCCAGAGGCTGGCGTCCGGCTTGTCGTGCAGCTCGAAGGCCCGCTCGCCGATCGGCTCCAGCGCGAAGAAGTCGTCGGCGTTGGCGGGCCGCAGCAGCCGCTCGTCGAAGAAGGCCTGGACGGTGGACAGCACGATCTGGCCATAGACGTCGTGCTGCAGGTGCTCGTGCGCCTGGTTGCCGACCCGCACCGGGCCCATGCCGCGGTAACCGGGCAGGGCGGGCGCGATCCATTCGGTCAGCACGGGCTCCAGCCCCACGCCGTAGACCGGCTGCACGTGGCCCGCCTGCGAGCGGTCGAGGGCGGTGGCGGGGATGGCGCCCAGCGGGCCCGGCAGGCTGGGCGGAGTCTCGGCGTCCGGTGGCGCGTCATAGACCGGACGCGGCTGGCCTCTCGCGGCCTGGTCGACCAGGTTGCGCAGATAGGCCAGGTAGTTCTCCATGATGTCCGCCGCGCCCAGCCGGTTCAGCGCCTGGACCACGTAATAGGCGTCGCGCAGCCAGCAGTAGCGATAGTCCCAGTTGCGAGCCTGGCCCGTCTCGTCCGGATGCTCGGGGATGGAGGTGGTGAGCGCCGCCACGATCGCCCCGGTCTCCTCATAGGCGCAGAGCTTCAGCGTGATCGCCGCCCGGATCACCGCCTCCTGCCATTCCAGCGGCACCGACAGGGTGCGCACCCAGGAGCGCCAGTCGCCGAGCGTCTCCTTCAGCATCCGCTCGCAGGCGCCGGCGACGTCGCCCTCCAGGCTCTCGTCGGGGCCCAGAAACATCGCGATCGGCTCCTCCAGGCGGAAGGTGCGCTCGGCGGTGATGTGGCTGACCGGGGCGTCCGTGGTGAGCCTGAGCGTCGCCTCCTGGCCGATGTAGCGGATGTGGTTCGACCCCACGGTGCGCGCGCAGGGGCGGGCGCCGTACTCGTCCGTCGGGCGTAGGCGGATGCGGATGCGCGGCGCGCCCCACACAGGCTTGAGCATGCGGATGAAGGCCAGCGGCCGATAGGTGCGGCCGTACTGGCGGAACCGCGGGCAGAAGTCGATGATCTCCACTCCGGCGCCCGAGCGGGTAGTGATCACCGTGCGCAGAACCGCGGTGTTGCGCAGGTACTGCTGGTCGGTGCGGACCGCGTCCTCCACCACGACGTCCCACAGGCCCTGGGCGTCCGCCGCCTCCGGGTCGCCGCCGCCCAGCAGGGCGGAGAAAAAGGGGTCGCCGTCCACCCGCGGCACGCAGGCCCAGACGTAGCGGCCCTCCCGGTCGATCAGGGCGCTGGCGGTGCAGTTGCCGATGGGGAAAAGATCGAGCGTCTGTTGCACGGACGAGCTTCCCGCTCCTGGATCGTTCTGCAGGGGATTTTGGATGACGAGGCGCGGTCCCCCGGTTTCCGCTGACGTCCCGTTAACGTCTCTTGCTATGCTTGGCTCCGAAGCAGGGCGAAACGCGCTGTTCGCCACGCTCGTCTGCAACCCAGAAATGGACCTGAACGCCGGATGATCCGCGCCCGCCGCGCCCGCATCGTCGCCACCCTAGGCCCCGCCAGCCGCACGCCGGAGATGGTGCGCCAGCTCGCCACAGCCGGGGCGGACGTCTTCCGCGTCAACTTCAGCCACGGGACGCACGCGGACCACGCCCGCACCATCGAGGCCGTCCGCGAGGCCGAGGCCGCCGTCGACCGGCCGCTGGCCGTGCTGGCCGACCTGCAGGGGCCGAAGCTCCGGCTGGGTGCGTTCGCCAAGGGCCGCGCCGAGTTGCACGCCGGCCAGGCCTTCCGCATCGACCTGCACCGCGAGCCGGGCGACGAGACCCGCGTCTGCGCGCCGCATCCGGAGGTGTTCGCCGCGCTCCGCCCCGGCGCGCTGATCCTGCTCGACGACGGCAAGGTGCGCCTGCGTGTGACCGACCATGGCCCCGACTTCGCCGACACCATCGTCGAGGCCGGCGAAAAGCTCTCCGACCACAAGGGCCTCAACCTGCCGGGCAGCGCCATTCCGATCCCGGCGCTCACAGACAAGGACCGCAAGGACCTGGCCTTCGCCCTCAACCAGGGGGTGGACTGGGTGGCCCTGTCCTTCGTGCAGCGCGCCGCGGACATGGCGGAGCTGCGCCAGCTGGTGGGCGGGCGCGCGGCGATCCTGGCCAAGATCGAGAAGCCCGCGGCGCTGCAGGTGCTGGACGAGATCCTCGACCTCTCGCAGGGGGTGATGGTGGCGCGCGGCGACCTCGGCGTGGAGCTCGCGCCCGAGGACGTGCCGGTCGTGCAGAAGCAGCTGATCCGCAAGGCGCGCGAGCGCGGCATCCCGATCATCGTCGCCACCCAGATGCTGGAGTCCATGATCGGCGCGCCCGCGCCCACCCGGGCCGAGGCCTCCGACGTGGCCGGCGCGGTCTATGAGGGCGCCGACGCCCTGATGCTCTCGGCCGAGACCGCGGCGGGCCAGTATCCATTCGAGGCGGTCTCGATCATGGACCGCATCGTCGCGCGGGTCGAAAAGGACCCGCGCTGGCCCGAGCTGATGGCCGCCGAGCACGCGGTCGACGAGTCCGACGCCCTGGTCGCCGCAGCCACCCAGGCGGCCGGCATCGCCCACACCGCCTGCGTCGCGGCCTTCACCGCCACCGGCACGACCGCGCTCAGGGTGTCGCGCGAACGCGGCCTGGTGCCGACGCTGGCGCTGACCCCGCACCTGGCCACCGCGCGCCGGCTGGCGCTCGCCTGGGGCGTGGAGCCGCGCGTCGTGCCCGACATCCTCGACCCCGAGGACATGCCCAGACTGGCCGGCGACGAGGCGCTGAAAATCGGCCTGGCGGAACCCGGCGATCGCTTCCTGATCGTCGCCGGCGTTCCCATGGGCTCACCCGGCGCCGCCAACGTCCTGCGCCTGGGGCATGCGCCGCGGCGGTGAGGCGCGCGCGGACACAGAACCCTCCCTGGGGAAGGTGGCTCGAGCGAAGGGAGAGACGGGTGGGGGGTAAGGACCAGGCGCCCGCCTCTGAGCTTGCTCCCCACTTCCCCACCCTGCTCGCCTCCGGCGAGCTGTCCCTCCCCATGAAGGCCCCATCAAGAGAAGGGATGGAGGCGATGGCATGATCGAAGTCTTCCGCACCACCGAGGCCGCCGCCGAGGCCGCCGCCCACGCC
>CBJNAS010000414.1:0-3157 GCA_966434565.1 uncultured Phenylobacterium sp. | reverse complement strand
AGACCGGGATCGCGACGCGGGCGAGCAGCACCGCGGAGGTGTCGATCCCCGCGACATGCTCCTGCAGCGCCGGAAGCGTCTCCTCGGCGGCGGCGGGCGCGGGCTCCCAGCCCGACAGCACCGCCTCCAGCAGGACGTCATGGCCGGCGCCGGGCGCGGGCCAGAAGTTCTTCGGCGCCGGGATCGGCGCGGGCTCCAGCCGCGGCGCGAGCTGCAGCTGGAAGGTGTCGGCCAGGCGGGCGGGCACGACCGCGTCGAGGGCGTCGAAGGGGCCGGTGGCGAGCGCCGGGGTCTTGCCGCGGGCGCAGGCCGTCGCGGACAGGAAAACGTCGACGACCACGTCCGCCGCCGCGCCGTTGCGATGCAGCGCCGCGCGCAACTGCGGCGTGCCCTGGGCGGCGAACCAGCGCGCCAGGCGGATGCACTGGGGATCGCCCACTTCCACCAGGCGGCCGAAGCGGTCGACGGCCAGGCCCGGCTCGACGCGCAGCTCCAGCTCGGCGTCCTTGTCGGCCGGCGGCGTGACCCTGAGGCCCGCCAGGGTGCCGAACCCGATCAGGTGCTTGAGCGCCTTGGCGAGGCGGCCGCGGTGGTAGGTCTGCTCGTCCAGGAAGTCCTGGGCGCTGAGCAGCACGCCTTCGGCGTA
Organism: uncultured Phenylobacterium sp.; assembly: GCA_966434565.1. Classification (GTDB taxonomy): domain Bacteria; phylum Pseudomonadota; class Alphaproteobacteria; order Caulobacterales; family Caulobacteraceae; genus Phenylobacterium. The sequence continues at coordinate 2,511 of CBJNAS010000414.1, read as the reverse complement.
GTTCACCCGCTCCGGCGGAGCGGAGACCTCCAGGGGATCGGCGGGGGCGAGGGGATCGGCGAGGCTCATGGCCAGAGGTCCAGTCAGGTTCGCGGGCTACAGCGGGCGGATCGGCGGGCGGGGCGGAATGGGACCGATCGGCGGCGTGGGGCGGGGGATCGGGCGGGGGATGGGCGTGGGCCGCGGCGCGGGCTGCGGGCCCGGTGTTGGCTGTGGGGGTGTCGGCTGCGGAGGCGCGGGCCGGATCGTCACTTGCAGCTCAGCGACGGCGCTGGCGTTCTGCGCCTCGTCGAGCACGACCAGCTGGAATCGATAGACACCGGGCGCGAGCTTGTTCTCGACCAGCAGCTGCGGCTGGTCGGTGACGAAGGCCTGGCCGGGCGTCAGGACGGGCATCAGGCCGGCATCAGGGTGAACTGGTACTGCGCGACCTTGCCCGGGGCGACGTCCGAGGATTTCGCGCCGGACAGGATGAAGCTCGCCCCGAACGGCACCTCGGCGGGATTGATCTGGGCGCCGTTGGCGTCGACCAGCTGCAGAACCGCCGTGGGCTTGTCCTTGTCCTTGACGATGATGTCGATGAAGGTCGGGTCGGACTGGTTGCCGGAGTCGTCGACCACCACCAGGCGGAAGCGGTGCGGCCCCAGGCCCAGCGGGGCGTCGGCCGTGACGTCGACCTTCACCTGGGCGTCCGGCTGGACCACCGGCGTGTTGGGTGTGAACTTGACCATCGAGGGCTCCTCCTCAGTCCCACGTCCAGATGTTGCGGGTGATGCGCCGCCCGGGCGCGGCCGTTGAGCGTGCGGCGCTGACCACGAAGCCCGTGCCCGACCAGACCGCCGAGGGTCCGTCGGCGACCGCCACCGGCTTGGCGGACACCGGCCCGTCGGCGCGCGGGTCGAGCCGGCCGGTCCCGCGCACCTGGTCGCCCCCGCCCACCACGCTGCGGCCGACGCGGAAGGTCCCCGGCCCGGGGATCTCGGCCAGGTAGGTGTCGATCCCCACCAGCGAGGCGGCGCCGACGATCAGCGGCCGGCTGGCGGTCAGGACGCTCACCTCGACGTGGGCGGGCGCGGCGGCGCGGGCCACCCCGTCCAGCCGAGCCAGGTCGCCGGTGCGCGGGGTCTTGCGGACCAGCACCATCACCCGGTGCGCCAGGCGCTCGAAGAAGGCCCCCACCGCCGCGCGGTCGGCGGCGCTCTGCGGCAGGTCGGCGCGGAACAGGGCCAGCAGCTCGCGCTGCGCCTCGCCGCCCAGGAACAGGGTGTCGCCGACGAAGCTGTTCCCGGAGCCGGAGAGGCCGAGGGTCAGCGGGTCGTCCGGCTCGCCCAGGTCCGCGCCGAGGATGGTGGCGAAGGTGCGTCGCAGCCGGTAGCCCTCGACGATCACGATCTCGCCGCGCGTCACCGCCCCGCCCGCCAGGACGATCGCTTCCTCGCCGCGGGTCGCCAGCATCAGGGCGCGGGTCTCGACGCCCTCGAGGCTGGCGAGGGCGAGCTGGCCGGGGCGGGGAACCTCGCCCAGCCGGTCGATGCGGCCGCCGTCCATCACCACCCCGCCGGTGGCGATCTCCAGCTCCGCCATGAGGCCGCCCAGGGCGCCGTGCATGGCCGCGGTCCAGGGCGCGGCGCGCAGCGCCTGGCGGAACCGGTCGGCGGAGTCCGCCGGGTCTGCGGCCAAGCCGATCCAGGCGCCCAGCCAGGGCAGGGCGGCCTCAGGCGCGGCGGCGGGATCGGTCAGCAGCCAAGCGCCGGCGATGCGGTCCTCGAGCTGGGTGAGCGGGCCCTCGAACAGGGTGAGCAGCCGCTCCAGGAAATCCTGGGGCGTGGCCGCGCCCGGCGCCTGGGCGTCCGGCCCGGACAGCTCCTCGTGATAGAGCGCCGGCAGGTAGCGGTCGCGGTAGGAGAGCCGCTGGCCGTAGACGCGTAGCGCGGCGATCTCCGGCGTGGCGCGGCCGTCGCCGACCAACTCGAGGTGCAGCCAAAGATAGCGGCCCTCGATGCGGCGGACCTTGCGCCCCGCCTGCTGCATGGCCGCGGTGAACAGGCCGCTGCGCCCCGGCGCGCGCGGACAGGGCGAGAGCCCCGGGTGGAAGGGCCGCTCCGACGGCTCGTCGCACCAGGCCCCGCGCGGCGCGTCGGGGACCTCGGCGAGGGCGACGGCGGCGCCGAAGAGGTGGGGGGCCCAGGCCGGCGCGCCCGCCTGGCCCGGCGCGGCGGGGCGCCCGCCCGCATCGTCTGCGTGCGCCCAGATCCGCACGCCCGCGTAGTCGGGGATCGAGGCCTCCAGGTAAAGCCGGTGCCAGACGCCGCCCGGCCGGCCGCAGTCGAACGGGCCCAAAGTGACCCGCCCTCCGGCCGCATAGGTCGCGCGCGAGAGGGCCCGCAGGGCGCGCAAGGCGCCGGGCGCATCCGGGCTCGCCCCCAGGGTCGCGTAATAGGGGACCGGCGACAGCGCATTGGCGAAACCGATGCGGGCGGGCGCCTGCAGCGGGTGGACATCGCCGGAGGG
>CBJNAS010000413.1:0-3157 GCA_966434565.1 uncultured Phenylobacterium sp. | reverse complement strand
GCAGGACGAAGATGATCAGCAGGGTGGCCGGCACGACCAGCTTCAGCCGCTCGACGGCGCGCTGCAGGTATTCGAACTGGCCGGAATAGGCGATCGAGACACCCGGCGAGAGCTTCACCTGGCGCCCGACCGCGGTCTGCAGATCGCTGACCACGGACGCCAGATCTCGCCCGCGGACGTCGACATAGACCCAGGTGGAGGGCCGCCCGTTCTCGGTCTTCAGCATCGGCGGGCCGTCGGCGATCTCGACGCTGGCGACGGTCCCGAGCGTGATCTGCTGGCCGGCGGGCGTCAGGATCGGCAGCTGGCGCAGCCCCTCGATGCTGTCGCGGATCTCACGCGGGTAGCGGACATTGATCGGATAGCGCGCCAGGCCCTCGACGGTCTGGCCGACCATCTCGCCGCCGATCGCGCCGGAGATGACGTCCTGCACGTCCGCGATGTTCAGGCCATAGCGCGCGGCCGCGGCCCGGTCGATCTGGACGTCGACGTAGCGCCCACCGGTCAGGCGCTCGGCGAGCGCCGAGGAGACGCCCGGAACCGTCTTGGCCACGCTCTCCACGTCGTGGGCGATGCGGTCGAGCTCAGCGAGGTCCGCGCCTGAGACCTTCACCCCGATCGGGCTCTTGATCCCCGTGGCCAGCATGTCGATCCGGTTGCGGATCGGCGGGACCCAGACGTTGGCGAGGCCGGGGACCTTCACCGTCCTATCCAGCTCCTCGACGAGCTTGTCCGGCGTCATGCCCGGCCGCCACTGGTCGCGCGGCTTGAACTGGATCGTGGTCTCGAACATCTCCAGCGGCGCCGGGTCGGTGGCCGTCTCCGCCCGCCCCGCCTTGCCGAACACGCTCTTCACCTCCGGCACGGTCTTGATCAGCCGATCGGTCTGCTGCAGCAGCTCGGCCGCCTTTGCCGCCGAGATCCCGGGCAGGGCGGACGGCATGTAGAGCAGGTCGCCTTCGTCCAGCTGGGGCATGAACTCGCCGCCCAGGCGGCTCAGCGGCCAGGCTGTGGTGGCGAAGGCCGCAAGGGCGATGAGCAGCGTCGCGCGCGGTTTTCGCATCACCCAGTCGAGCGCCGGCCGGTAGGCGGCGGTCAGCCAGCGGTTCAGCGGGTTGTCGCTCTCGCGCGGGATCTTCCCGCGGATCAGCAGGCCCATCAGCACCGGGACCAACGTGACCGACAGGATCGCCGCGCCGGCCATGGCGTAGGTCTTGGTGAAGGCCAGCGGCCCGAATAGGCGGCCCTCCTGCCCCTGCAGGCTGAACACCGGCACGAACGACAGGGTGATGATGATCAGGCTGAAGAACAGGGCAGGGCCGACCTCGGCCGCGGCTTCGGTGACCGCCTTCCAGCGCACCGCGCCGTGGAGATGCTTGCCGGGGTGCTTGGCCTCGTAGCGCTCGATCTTCTTGTGCGCGTTCTCGATCATCACCACGGCGGCGTCGACCATGGCCCCGATGGCGATGGCGATGCCGCCCAGCGACATGATGTTGGCGTTCACCCCCTGCGCCCGCATGACGATGAAGGCGAAGAGCACGCCGAGCGGCAGGGTGAAGATCGCGACCAGCGCCGAGCGGACGTGCCAGAGGAAGAGGGCGCAGACGACCGCGACGACGATGAACTCCTCGATCAGCTTTTCGCGCAGGTTGCCGACCGCCCTGTCGATCAGCTGTGAGCGGTCGTAGGTCGGAACGATCTCGACGCCGAGCGGCAGGCTCTTCTTCAGCTCGGCGAGCTTGTCCTTCACCGCGGCGATGGTGGCGCGCGCGTTCTTGCCCGAGCGCAGGATCACCACGCCGCCGGCGACTTCGCCCTGGCCGTTCAGCTCGGCGATGCCTCTGCGCATCTCCGGCCCGATCTGGATGGTCGCGATGTCGCCCAGGCGCACCGGCACGCCGCCGGCCGCGGTCTTCAGCGGGATGGCGCGGAAGTCGTCGAGGCTCTGCAGGTAGCCGCCGGCGCGGACCATGTATTCCGCCTCGGCCAGTTCCAGCACCGAGCCGCCGGTCTCCTGGTTGGCGCGGCGGATAGCGTCCACGGCCTGGGCTTGGGTGACGCCATAAGAGGCGAGCTTCACCGGATCGAGGACGACCTGGTACTGCTTGACCATGCCGCCGATCGAGGCGACCTCGGCCACGCCCGGCAGGGTCTTCAGCTCGTAGCGCAGGAACCAGTCCTGCAGCGACCGCAGCTGCGAGGGATCGTGGCGGCCAGTGCGGTCGACCAGGGCGTATTCGTAGACCCAGCCGACACCGGTGGCGTCGGGCCCGAGCGCGGGCTTGGCCGTCTCCGGCAGCCGGCCCTGCACCTGGTTGAGGTACTCCAGCACCCGCGAGCGGGCCCAGTAGAGGTCGGTCCCGTCCTCAAACAGGACGTAGACGAAGCTGTCGCCGAAGAAGGAATAGCCGCGCACCGTCTTGGCGCCCGGGACCGACAGCATCGTCGTGGCCAGCGGATAGGTGACCTGGTTCTCGACGATCTGCGGCGCCTGGCCGGGATAGGTCGTGCGGATGATCACCTGGACGTCGGAGAGGTCGGGCAGGGCGTCGACCGGCGTCGTCTGCAGGGCGATGAGGCCGCCGACCAGCAAGGCGATCGCGCCCAGCAGCACGAACACGCGATGCCGGACCGAGGCGCGGATGACGGCGGCGATCACTGGGCCGCTCCCGCGGGAGAGATGCGCCGCACGACCGGCCCGTCGGGGTGCTGCTCGAAGGCGAAGGCGGCGCGATCGCCGACCTTCAGGCCCTTCGCCAACGTCGGCGGTTCGAGCTTGAAGGTCATCGTCATGGCCGGCCAGCCGATCGCCGGTACCGGCTCGTGGCTGAAGGTGATCTGGTCGGCCTTGATCGCTTCGACGCGGCCACGGGTCTGATAGAGCGCCGGCTGCGCCTTCACGGGAGGGGCCGTGGCCGTGATCGGACGCGCCTGGATGCCAGCGAGGCTCGCCTCGGAGTCGATCAGGAACTGGCCGGAGGCGACGATCTTCTGGCCCTCGCCGAGCCCGGCCAGGATCTCGCTGCGGCCCGCGTCTTCGCGGCCGACCTGGACCTCGGCCGGCTGGAAGCGCCCGCCGTCCAGGGCGAGCATCACGAGCGACCGCTTGCCGGTGCGGATCACCGCCTCGGAGGGCACGACGAGGGCGGGACGCGCC
>CBJNAS010000412.1:0-3191 GCA_966434565.1 uncultured Phenylobacterium sp. | reverse complement strand
CCTCAGGGTCCGGGTTGATGAAGACGAACCCGCCCCAGGTCTCCACCTTCGCCGCCGGGAGTTGGCTCACGTGCGGCCGTACGCCCGGGAAATCCCACTCGCACGGGATCTGCTTGAGCGATCCGTCGAGGTTCCAGCTCCACCCATGGTAGGGGCAGCGAAACTCCGTCGCAGCCTTTCCGTCGCCGTCCCGGAGCGTGCGGCCGCGGTGCAGGCAGACGTTCTGGTATGCGGCGAAGCTTTGCTCGCCGGTCCGCACGACGATGAACGAGAGGTGGGCGATTTTGTAGACATGGTGATCGCCGACGTTCGGAATGTCGTCGACGTGGCAGGCCATCTGCCAGACGCGCTTCCACAGACGCTCGACTTCCAGCCGGTGATAGCTCGGGTCGACGAACCGGGCCGTGCCCACCCGCTTGGGGCCGCCCGCCGCCGGCGCCTCCAGCCGGTAGACCTCGGGCACGAGATCTGGCCGGCGATCATTGTCCAGGAAGAATTCCAGATCGATCTGGGCGGCTGAGCGCAGGCCGTCCTTCGCCTCGACACCGGCGTCCGCAATGAATCTGCCGACCGCCCTCGGCGCCCCCTCAGGCATGCGCCCCCAATAGTAGGCCGCCGCGGGCGGCTCGGGGACCTGCGCGGTCGGCAAAAACCCCCACAGCACATCCTCTTCGGGCGCCAGGTCTGGTCCTCCGATGAAGCGCAGAAAATGCGGGTCGGCATGGGTCAGTTCGCCTTCCAGCCAGACGCCGTCCCAGGTGAACAGGCCCGACTGGCCCGAACTCGGGTTCGTCACCCGCACGACGCCGTCTCTCACCCCCTCGTAATCGAAACCGCTGAATGGATGAGGCTCCCGACGCATTACTGGCTCTCTTTCCTGCTGATCCGCGTCCGGCCGCGCGGCGGGTTGTGAGCGGATCTCCTCCATCTCAGGACTTCACGGACACCATCGACGCCGCGCCGACGCCGCGGTGGGCCGCTTGGGCCGCGACCGTCGCGCTGGCGCCGGCGCGCCGGCCGGAAAAGACACAGTCGGCCAGCGACATGCCGCTGAGATATCCCTGCGAGCACAGGCCTACGGCCGTTCGGCCGGCGGCGTAGAGGCCCGGCACGACATGGTCGTCCTGGCCAAGGACGGCGCCGTCGTCCTCGCGCACCCTGAGACCGCTCAGGCTGAACAGCTGGACGAACCCCATCGGATTGGCGAGCGAGAGATTGACGGCGTAAAACGGGGCCGCCGCGATCGGCCTGACATGTTCCGGCGACTTGCCCAGCGGATCGGGGCGGTCACCGGCGCTGGCCGCATCGTTATAGGCCGCCACCGTCCGCACGAGCTTGGCTGGATCCACCCCGATCTTGCCGGCCAGCCGGCCCAAGCTGAAGGCGCTTCGGGCGCCCCCCCGCAGGATGTTGAGCAAGGTCGGCAGCAGGAACAGCTTGAAAAGGTCACGATCGCGGGTGCGCAGGCATTGGCGCACGACTCGCCAGAAGCCCCGGCGGTCGAGAACGAGCCAGGCCGCGCCCCCGGCCTGACGCGCGATGGCGTCGCCGAGGAAGCCGCAATAGCAGTCCTCGTTGATGAAGCGCTCGCCATCGCGGTTCACCGCAACCCCCTTCAGCAACTCGTCCGGCGGTGCGATCAGCTTGTTGATGAAGATGTTCTCAAGCATAGCGGTCGAGCCCCCGACGCTTTGGCCGAGGCGGATTCCTGAGCCATCGTCGCCCATCGATCCCATGCGTAAAAAGGCGCGGTAGTTCTCGGCCAGGATCGGTCGGTGCTGACGCAGCATCTGCAGGTTGAAGACAAACCCGCCCGCCGAAAGAATGACACCGCCATAGGCCCGCACCCGCCGCCGTTCGCCGCCGGCCGCGCGCTCGAAGGCGCGGCAATCCCTGATGGCGGCTTCCGCCTTGTCGGCGGTGAACGGCGTAGGGCCAGCCTTGGCATAAAGCGCCGCGTGCGCGGCGTGTGCGGCCTGGGGCAGCACCTGCGCCTCGACGCCCAGCACCTCGCCCTTCCGATTGACGATCAGCCGCCGCACCGGCGCGTGGGGGATGAACCGCACGCCCGCTTCCAGGGCTGCGCAGCGCAGCGGCGCGAAAAAGGCGTACCCGGTGAAGCCCTTGCCCACGGCCCGGTGTCCGCGCGGCGCGGGGTCGGCCTGAGCTTTATAGCGCGGCGCCTTTTCGTTGCCGGAATAGTAGAGGGAATATGCGTCGGGCGGATAAGCCGTCTTCGCGGTCATGGCCTTGCGGTTGAAGACGACGCCGTGACGGATCAGCCACTCCAGGTCCGCGGCGCTGCCGTCGCAGAACCGCCGCAACGTCGTCGGCGTGACCGCCTCGCCGACCTCCATTGAGAGGTAGCGAAACATCGCCTCGGCGCTGTCGGCGAACCCGGCTTCGGCCTGCACCCGCGTGCCTCCGGCGTAGATCACGCCGCCGCTGTAGGCCGTGGCCCCGCCGCCGGCAAACCGGTCGAGCGCCAGCACGGCAGCTCCGTGCTCACGCGCTTCAATCGCAGCACTGACGCCCGCTCCGCCAAAGCCGACCACGACGACGTCCGCAGCCTCATCCCAGGCGATCTCGCTCTCCTCGAGGCAGAGCGGAGGCTCGATTCCGACGTCCTCGGAAAGCGCCTGGAGATCGGTCGTGTGCGGCATCAGGCGACTCCGATCGGGCCGTGGTCCGAGACGCAACCCGTTGGGCGTGGAACGAGCATCGCGGGCGCCAGAGGCCGAGCCGCACGGCGCTGCGTGCATAGCGGGTGACGTGCGTCCCGAAGGACCGTCTGTCCCCGGCCGCTCCGATGAGGGCGCGTCGCCTGAGTATGGAAGGCGCACTGGGACGCCGCCACGGTTTCCTCCCGCCGCTCAGCCGCGCCCAAAGTCGCAGCGAGCGCGCCTGTCTTTTGCACGCGCGGGTTCTGCTTCCTTGCCAGGGATGGCCGCGACCCACTAAGAGAAATTTGATCCATATACGTGACGTGTCAACTCATTTAGATACGTTATTCGAATTAACGCCAATGACACCCCATGACCAACCGCACACCGCTGACGGCCTCAGGCAGGCCCCCAGATGCAGCCTTGAGGTCCGAAAAGGGCTCGCTGCGCGAAGACTTGAAGCGCTTTACGAGCGAAAAGCTGCTGCGGGCCGCTATGACCTGTTTCGCCGAGCAGGGTTTCCGGGCC
>CBJNAS010000411.1:0-3191 GCA_966434565.1 uncultured Phenylobacterium sp. | reverse complement strand
CTGCGCATCCGACAGCACGGCGGGTGTGGGCGGAGCGCTGGCCCACCCCGCCGACGTCTCCGACTGGTCGGCGGCAGGGGGATTGATCGAGGCCTGCCGTAGCGAGTTCGGCGCGGTGCACGGGCTCGTCAATAACGCCGGGCTTTTCGATATGGGCCGGCTTGACGAAGCCCGGCCAGGTCAGCTCGAGCGACTGCTGGCGGTGAATGTCACCGGCGTGATGAACTGCGCCGCCCACGCCGTCGGTGCGATGTCGCCGCACGGCCGCGGCGCGATCGTGAACGTCACCTCCGACGCGCAGATGGGCTGCGCGGCCATGGGCGCTTACGGCGCCACGAAGGCCGCAGTCGCGACGCTGACCTACGCCTGGGCGCAGGAGCTGGGCGGGGGCGGCCTACGGGTCAACGCCGTGGCGCCGATGGCGGACGGCCGCATGGCCGAGCGGGTCCTTGGCTACCATGCGGCTCGCGGCGAAGCTGCGCCGCCCACGCCGTCCGAAAGAGCGGAGAGCAATGCGCCGGTGGTGGTCTATCTGCTGTCGGACGAAGCGAAGACCGTGAATGGGCAGGTGGTGCGCATCGAAGGCGAACAGCTCGCCTTGGTCTCTCACCCTGCCGTGATGCTGCCCGTTCGCACACGCCCGGGCGGCTGGTCGCTCGAGGCTGTCGCGGAGGCGTTCGAGACCGAGCTCGCCGCCCGGCAGGCGCCCCTGGGGATAAACGCCGCCAAGATCGCGGATTATGAGGTTCCCGCGGGCCTGTGGCGGCGCATCGCCGTGGACTACGGGGCCTAAGGCGGCCCTGGCCGCGCCCGACGCCCGATGGTGGCGCAGGCTGACGCCAGCGATTGTTGACGACCTGTCGCCGGCCGCGCTCAGGCGCCGACGAGCTCGCATGATCTCGGCGATCGGCTTGTAGCCGGCCATGGCCGCGCCGATCGCAGCTCCGATGATCGCCTGCTCAGAAATCGGGGTGGAGCGGTTCCGGTCGAAGCGATGTCGAGCGAAACGATGGCGGAGCGAGCCATAATTCTGGTAGCGTCGCGAAATCAGCGCACCTTAGTGCGTTTCTTTTATTATCTATACGAGTCCGCGATATCTTTTACGTTAATGGCATTAACGCCTAAGGGTGACGATGGCAAACAAAAATGCTGCCGCTGCGGCGAGCGCAGCGCCCCGCGCCAATCCAGAGAAGGGTTCGCTGAGGGAGGATCTGAGGCGATTCACGAGCGAGAGAATCCTCGCCGCAGCAATGGAATGCTTCGCCGAGCAGGGCTTCCGGGCCACGACTGTCGAGCGCATCGTCGAGGTCGCCGGCACGACGGCCCCGACCTTCTACCGCCATTTCCCAAGCAAGAACGACCTGCTCGCGCCGTTGCGCGCCCACCTCACCACGATCGTTCGCGACACGGTCGCAGAGCTTGAGGGCGAGGCGTCGCGCACGCGCGAGGGGGTCCGCGCCTGGGTTGGCAAGTATCTGCAGATGTGGGGCGAGGTTCACCGCCTGTGCGAGGCGTTTTGGGAGGCCACCGCGTCGAACGCGGAATTCGCCGCGGAAGCCATGCCAGAGACGATCCGCACCGTCGGCGTGTTGACCTCCTTCTTTCAGGACATGCCCGCACCGGAACGGGACCGCATCGCGGTCCGCCTCTCGCTGATGGTGCTTTTCCTCGACCGCCTGGCCTTCCTGGCGAGTGTCGAGCGTTCGCCGGAACGAAGAGACCAACTCGTTGACGAGTTCGCCGAGATGTTGTGGCTGGCGGTCTTCGCCAATCCACCGGCCAAGCGGCGATCGCCGGCGCGCCGCTCGTCCCGCGGCCGCGTGTAGCTCATCAGCCCTCAGTCCGCCCGCTGCTCAGCCCCGGACGCGTGGCGCAGGCTTCGCGCCTGTACGACACGTCTCCGCAGGGCGGCGGCGTTTGCCTTCGGTGATCCGGGTTTTGCGAAGCCCGCCATCGGCATCTGGAAGGCAGGCGAGGCGTGAAGCGGCGGATGTCCAGCCGGCAGTAGCCGCCGCGGCTCTCCGCGGCGCCTGCCTTTCATGCGACCATGCGTGACCCGCCAATTGTTCGCGTTTCGTCGATAGAACACGTCACGACGTCGAACCCTGGTCCGGCTATCATGCGCGTGTCACGGTGCGCGGCGGGCGGGAAGATGCTGTCGCGCTCTCTTCGCAATATTCGGAGAATCTCCTGGCCGCGCGCAGCGACGACGTCGCCTGGAGCGACAACGCTGAGCGCGAACCGCTCGACTTCGCTTCGCGACGGAAGCACGACGGCGATGACGCCCAGTCCATCTGATCGCGCGTCTGGCTGAACGCTGTGGCCGAGTTCACGAAGCGTCCGCAACTCCTGCAGAGTTTCTGGGATAAGGACCCGCTTTGTCGGGTCGGACTCCTCGGCGTTCATGCGATGGAGCGCCGAGCGGATTTGCCCGCCATTGGAATGCGATAGGATGAGCCGACCCTGCACGCTGTGGATCATGGACTCGCTTCGGCGGACTGCATCCACAACTACGCCCCCGCCGGTGGGGTGAACGACATGGAGATGCTGCACGACATAATTCGCAGTCGTCGAGAGGAGGACCGTCTCACCGACGAGCTCAGCGATGCGGTCCACCGCCTCCAGCACTGCGCCGCCGCGGACGAGTTCAGGATTCACCCAGGCGCCGAGAAGGGCTACGCGCGCTTTGGGACTATAGGTCCGTCGATAGCGATCATAGTGGAGATATCCTAAACGGGCCAGGGATCGGAGCAGCTCAGATGTGCTTGACTGCGGATATGAAAGCGCCCGAGCCATCTCCATGACGGTGACAATGGGGTGCTCTCGATCAAAATACTCCAGTATCTCCAGCACTCGACGGGCAGATTTGACCGTCGTCCTGCCAGTTGGCGTCCCCACCTTTTTCTCCCTTGCACGTCTAGTGGCCGGCCGCGGCGATGGGTTCACTCCAGCGTTGGGCGTGAGCGAGGCTCAGAACTTCTCGATCGACCGTCGCCCCGCACCCGGCGACAAGTTACCCATCGATAACGGGTCGATTGCGATAATGTCTATACGTTAGTCACACTAACGTCAATGGCGGTCGGGTGCAATGTGCTGGCCGCACTGCTTATTGGTTCTTGGGGACGGCCGTGTCGGCCAGCCAAATCGCTGTGCGGTTGGCTTGCGCCAGAAGCCACTCGCGGAAGCGCTTT
>CBJNAS010000410.1:0-3193 GCA_966434565.1 uncultured Phenylobacterium sp. | reverse complement strand
GGCCGGGATGATCTTGAGCTGCTGGAACCGGCGCGTATATTTCCGGAACATCTCCGCCGTATCCATGCAGTCGTGAAAGCCTGCCTGACGGATCTTGATAGTGCTGGAGAGGCCGTAACGGACCACATGGGCGGGATCGATCGGATAGGTCCAGCCGCCGCCCACCGCAAGCGATTCGCCCAGCAGCGCGTCCAGATCCTCAGGCGCTTCCAACCCGTATTTGCGCACCATTCCGGGCCAGAGATGCGCCAGAGCGCGGACCTCCTCCGCGATGTCGAACGGCCGGGGCACGGCCAGTTCCATGCCCAGTTCCTCCGCCACGATGGGAAATGCGTCGTGCAGCGAAAAGACGTCGCCGTTGACGAGATTGAACGCCTCGTTGCGCGCATTCGCCGCCCCGGCCGCCCAGTCGAGCCCTTGCGCCAGAAGGTCGGCGTCGGCGATATCGGTTATCATGCTGGTCCCGTCCGGCACGAGGAGGGGCAGCCCCGCCTCCTTGCGGAGCGCCGCGAACAGGGCGAGGACCAGGAAGGTGTTCATGTTCGCGCCCACCGCCTCGCCGACGATCATGCCCGGCCGGATGATCGTCCACGCCCAGGACGCGCCCTGCTGCTTCGCCCGGATATAGTCCTCATGCTGGTGATAGAAATTTTCCTGGTCGATGCGCGGGAGTGATTCCTTGTAGGGCATGGGCGGCGTGCGCTCGATGAGATGCGAGCCATAGGCCTTGAAGCCGTGAACGAGCCCGATGTGGCGAAAGCCGTGCGCGGTGGCCACGACCGGATCGACCACGTTGCGCAGCATCGCCATATTCTTGGCGTACTGCTCGGAGTCGCGCCATCCGGCGATCATGTTCCCCTGCTGCTCGTTGACCGCGCAATAGGCGATATGGGTCACGCCCGGCATCGCGGCGAAGGTCTCGGCGCATTTCTCGCCGTCCAGCAGGTCGAGCGGGATATGCTCGACATGGTCGGGACAGACCAGCGGCCGCCGCCGCGAAACGGCCGTGACCTTCCAGCCGGGCTTGGCGGCAAAATGCTTGAGCGCCGCCGAACCGGCCAGACCCGATGCGCCGATGATGAGGATTTCAGGCATCCCCTATGCTCGCTTGCGAAAGTCGTTTCGGGGCCGATCCGTCGTCAGCCATGATAGCCCCCGTCAACCCGCACGACCTCCGCATTCATGTACGCGCCGTCATCGGACGCGATCATCGCGATGACCGCGGCGATGTTCTCCGGCGCACCATAGGCGCCGTCCGGCCGCACCAGATGCGCGAAGAGCGACATGTCCGCGCCCTCCGGAAATCCGCGCGTCCCCATCGCCTCGGTCATCGGGGTCGCGACCCCGCCGGGCGCGACGGCGTTCACGCGGACGCCGCGGCTGATATACTCCCAGCCCAGCGTGTGAGTCAGCGCGGCGACGCCGCCCTTACTGGCGGCATAGGCCGCCATATAGGGATAGCCGAAGAAGGCGGAGGTGGAGGCGGTATTCACGATATTGCCCTTGGATTCGAGGAGATGGGGCAGCGCCTCGCGGCAGCACAGGAAGGTGCCGACCAGATTGACCTGGAGGATACGGACGAAATCCTCCAGCGTCTCCTCCACGCTGTGCACCGCGCGCAGGACGCCGGCGACGTTGACCAGCACGTCCAGCTTGCCCTGGCGTTCGGCGAACGCCGCGAAGGCATGCCTGATCGCCGCCTCATCGGCGATCGACGCCGCGACGGACTCCACCCGGTCCGCCTGGCCCGCCACTCGGCGCGCTTGGTCCACCGATTCGGCCAGCGCATCCGCGTTGACGTCTACCGCGAGGAGGGTCGCGCCCTCGCTCGCCAGGCGGGCGAGCGTCGCCCGTCCTATGCCGGTGGCGGCGCCGGTGACGATCGCCACCTTGCCGGCGAACCTTGCTGCGCTGCTCATCGTTTTCCTCCGCTCCTCATCGCCCGTGCGCCGCATCCGGCCGTACGACGATCGTCATTCCTCCGGCGCGACGCTGAACCCGACAGTCTGCCCGCCGTCGGCCAGCACGACCGACCCGGTCATGAAGCTGGCTCCATCCGACAGCATGAAGCATGCCACCTCGGCGATTTCGCGGGGCTCGGCCATGCGTTGCAGCGGCACCTTCTTGGCGATGAAAGATTCCAGCGAGGGATCGCGCTCGATGGCGGCGGCGGCGATCTCGGTCTTCACGCCGCCGGGGCACAGGCAGTTTATCCGGATGCCCTCCCCCGCATACTCGAGCGCCGCCGACTTGGTCAGCCCGACGATCGCGTGCTTTGTCGCCGCATAGACCGCCAGATAGCCCGATCCGGCGATGCTGGTGGTGGACCCGGTGTTCACGATCACGCCCCTGCCCGCCGCACGCATCAGCCGCAGCTCGTGCCGCATGCATTCGACGGTGCCGTAGAGGTTGGTCTCGATCAGCGAGCGGATCTCCGCGTCGCTCGTATCGCTCAACGCCTTGAAGTCGTTGGTGACGCCGGCGTTGTTGAAGGCCGCGTCCAGCCGCCCGAATGACGACCGGATCAGGTCGAAGCCGGCGGCGACGCTGGCGGCGTCGGCGACATCCATCTGGACGAACGTCGCCTCGCCGCCCGCGCGGCGGATATGCTCCACGGTGTCTTCGGACTGCGCCGCCCGGCGCGCGGCGACGAGGACGTGCGCGCCCCGGTCGCCGAGCATGACCGCGGCCGCCTTGCCGATGCCGGAGCTTGCGCCCGTGACCAGCACGACCTTTCCGTCGAACCTGTGCATCCGTTCCCTCCTCCTCAGACCTTAGGCCAATTCAGACCACAGATGGGTAGGACACGGCCGAGACGATACTGATGCACGACGCGGTATAGCCGCCCTCGACGGGGAGGACCGACCCGGTGACGTAACTCGACTCCTCGGAGCACAGCCAGACGGTGGCGGCCGCGATCTCCTCCTCCGTGCCGAAACGCTTCATGGCGATCGATTCGCGCATCGGGCTCAGCACCGACTCCTCGTTGTTGGTCAGCATCGGCGTGGCAATCGCGCCGGGGGCCACGCTGTTCACGCGAATGCCCTTGTCGGCATATTCCAGTGCCGCCGCCCGCGTCAGGCCGAGCGCCGCATGCTTGGCCGCCGAATAGGCACTGAAGAACGCGAAGCCGTTGATCGCCGATCCCGACGTCACGTTGACGATCGAGCCGCCGCCATTCTCCAGCATCGCC
>CBJNAS010000409.1:0-3216 GCA_966434565.1 uncultured Phenylobacterium sp. | reverse complement strand
AGCGGCGGCAGCTCGCGCTTGTCGTCGGGGCGCGCGACCCGGACGATCTTGGCCCCCTGGTCGTCGACCAGCAGGCCCTTGGCGGCGAGATCGGCCACCATCGGCTCGATCAGGGCGTCGACGTCGCTTTCGCCCTTCCACAGGTCGAAGTCGACGCCCAGCGCATGGAAGTCGCGCTCCAGCGCCACCCGCGTCACCTTGGCGAAGCGGCGCCACAGCAGGTAGGCCCCCGGCCGCTTGGCCTGCAGCTCGGCGGTCAGCTTGCGCGCGCGGTCACGATAGGCGGGATCGGCCTTCCCCTTGGCGGCGGCTTCCGGATAGAGCCGGTCGAGGTCGGCGAGCGTCACGGCCTCGAACTCCGGCGGCTCCCAGCCGGTCCAGTCCGGCGGCAGGTCGGCGCGGGCGTTCAGCGCCTCGACCGCCTCGGCGATGGCCGGGCTCTCGTCGGCGACGGCGCCGATCAAGAGGCCCATCTGGTAGCCCCAGTCGCCGAAGTGGGCGTCGCCCACCACCACGTCGCCGCGGAACCGATAGAGGCGCTTGACGGCCTCGCCGATGATCGAGGAGCGCAGGTGCCCGACGTGCATCGGCTTGGCGACGTTCGGGCCGCCGTAGTCGATCAGCACCCGGCGCGGGACCGCGACCAGCTCGCCGCCGCAGCGCGGGTCGGCGGCGATCTCGGCGGCGCGGCGAGAGAGCTCGGCCTCGGCGACCTTCAGGTTGACGAATCCCGGCCCCGCGACCTCGACGGCGGTCAGGCGCGGGTCGTCCTTCAGCCGGGCGGCCACTGCGGTGGCGAGCTCGCGCGGATTCTTGCCGACGCGCTTGGCGGCGGCGAGCGCGCCGTTCGACTGGAAGTCGGCGAGGTCGGGGCGGTCCGAGGCGCTCACCCGCCCGAGCTCGGCGGGCAGGCCTTCGGCCGCGAAGGCGGCTTCCACCGCCTCGCCCAGGGCCCGTCTGAGATCGCTCATTTACGCTGGGTGTTGTCCGTCGAGGCGACGGCGGCGCCGACGTTCGGCCGGAAGCGCTTGCCCTCGCGGTTGAAGGCCGCCATTTCCGGCGTCACCTCGAACCCGACCAGCACCTCGAAGTTGGCGCCCGACACCGTCGCCTTCGCGCGCGGGATGACGATCTGCTTGAGGGTCTCGGTCTTGTAGATCCGGTCCTGGCCGGCCGGGAAGGTCGCCGGCAGGTCGAAGCTCTGCTTGGCCAGCACCTCGCGGTTGCGGTCGGTCACCGCGACCCAGTAGCGGTAGGTCTTCGACGAGCCCTGGGCCTGCGGGCCGCGGCCCAGCTCGAACAGGATGTTCAGGGTCACCTTGATCGGATCGTCCGACTTGTAGGCGCAGGCGCCCGAGACGCCCTGGATCTCGCCGGTGAAACCGACCTCGGCGGACGCCTCGTGGCCCTGCTTGAACTCCACGTAGCGCGCGGCGTCGTAGAGGCTCTTGACGAAGGGACAGGGGCCGGCGTTGCGCAGGGCGGGCAGCGGGGCCTGCTTGTCGCCCCAGTCTTCGTCCCGCTTCTTCTTCTTGGCGTCATCGTCCTGCTGCTGGTCGCCGCCCGGATCGATCTGGGCGTGGGCGAGCTTCGGAACCGAGGACGCCGCCATCACGAAAGCGGCGGCGACGAGGAGCAGGCGGCGCATGTGGGAGCGTCCATTGATCGGCGGGGCGCGGGCAGGCGCGCGCAGTACGCCGCCTAACTACAGCCTCGCGCATGCGGCCGCAACGCGGCTGGCGGGCGCGCGTGGCGGCCCGTAAAATCGCCGACCATGCTCCACGTCGTCCCGCGTCCGCCGCTGACCGTCCTGCTCGCCACCCCGCGAGGGTTCTGCGCCGGCGTCGACCGCGCCATCCAGATCGTCGAGCGTGCGCTCGCCAAGTACGGGGCGCCCGTCTATGTGCGCCACGAGATCGTGCACAACATCCATGTGGTCGAGCGGCTCAAGGCCATGGGCGCGGTCTTCGTCGAGGAGCTCTGCGAGGCGCCCCAGGACCGGCCGGTGGTCTTCTCGGCCCACGGTGTGCCCAAGAGCGTGCCCGCGGAGGCCCGCGCCCGCCGCATGCTCTACCTCGACGCCACCTGCCCGCTGGTCTCCAAGGTGCACGTCGAGGCCCAGCGGCATTATGACGCCGGCCGCGAGATCGTGCTGATCGGCCATGCCGGCCACCCGGAGGTGGTGGGCACGCTCGGTCAGCTGCCGTCGGGCGCGGTGACCCTGATCGAGAGCGAGGCCGACGCCCAGGTCTTCACGCCGAAGGATCCCGCGAACCTCGCCTTCATCACCCAGACCACCCTGTCGGTGGACGACACCGCCGAGGTCGTGGCGGCGCTGCGTCGGCGCTTTCCGCAGATCGCCGCGCCGCACAAGGAGGACATCTGCTACGCCACCACAAACCGGCAGGAGGCGGTGAAGCGGATCGCCGCCATGGCCGAGGTGGCGCTGGTGCTGGGCAGCGCCAACTCCTCCAATTCCGTGCGCCTGGCCGAGGTGGCGCGCCGCGCGGGCGCCCGGGCGCATCTGATCAACAGCGCGGCCGAGCTCGACCTGGCCTGGCTCGACGGCGCGCACATCGTGGGCGTCACCGCCGGCGCCTCCGCGCCCGAGGTGCTGGTGCAGGGCCTGCTGGACCGGCTGGCGACGTCGTTCGACCTTACCGTCGAGCAGACCACCGGCGCGGTCGAAACCGTCACCTTCAAGCTGCCGCGGGCGCTGGCTTAGGGTTTGAACGCCCCCTCAGTCCGCTTCGCGGACAGCTCCCCCGCAGGCGAGGGAGCATCTTGACGCCCGGATCCTCTACCGCGCAGCGGGGGAGGTGGATCGCGCAAGGCGTGAGACGGAGGGGGCGTTTGCAGCCTAGCTCAGCTGATCGAATGTGCGGTTGTAGCGCTTCAAGAAGGCGCGCCCGCGGGCGTGCGGGTCCTCGATCCAGGTCTCCTGCGTGACCGCCGCCAGCACGCGCCCGTCGCGCGTGGGCTCGAGATGCAGGACGCCGCCGACCTGGGCGTTGAGCACGTCGAGGGCTTCTTCGGTGAGGATCACGGCGATCTGGTCGCCGATCTTTTCGACTTTCAGCGCAATCATAGACGACCTCTCCTGAAAGGCGGGCGATCCTAGCACGCGGACCCGAAGGTGTCTTGACCTCCCCCGCAGGCTCGCGCAGGCAGCGCGGATGGCGGTCTATACGGACATAACGGACGACGAGCTGGCCG
>CBJNAS010000408.1:0-3239 GCA_966434565.1 uncultured Phenylobacterium sp. | reverse complement strand
AGGCCGAGGTGATGAAGTACTCCGCCGGCGGCTTCCGCGACTTCACCCGCATCGCGGCCTCGGACCCCACCATGTGGCGCGACATCTTCCTGGCCAACCGCGACGCGGTGCTGGAGATCCTTGGCCGGTTCACCGAGGACCTGCAGGCGCTGTCGCGCGCCATCCGCTGGGGCGAAGGCGACAAGCTCTTCGAGCTTTTCACCCGCACCCGCGCCATCCGCCGCGGCGTCATCGCCGCCGGCCAGGAAACGCCCGAGGCCAATTTCGGGCGCGATCATCGGCAATAAATATTATCCGCCGGGATGAGCGGTGTTTAAGAAGCTTCCCACCGTCTCGATCGCCTCCACCAGGCTGACGCGCTGGATCTCCACCCCTTCCGGCAATCCCGAGAACAGCCGGCTCGGCGCCGCGGCGTCGAGCATGACGAAGCAGCCCCTGTCGTCCGCCCGCCGGATAAGCCGGCCGAACGCCTGGGCGATCCGTCCCCGCGCCACCGCGTCGTCGTAGCCCTTGCCGCCGAACCTGGCGCGCCTGGCCTTGTGCAGCAGGTCCGGCCTGGGCCACGGCACCCGGTCGAAGACCAGCAGCCGCAGCGAGCGCCCGGGCACGTCCACCCCGTCCCGGACCGCGTCTGTGCCCAGCAGGCAGGCGTCCTCCTCGGCGCGGAAGATGTCGACCAGCGCCCCTACCTCCAGCGGGTCAACGTGCTGGGCGTAGAGCGCCAGGCCCTTGTCCGCCAGGGGCGCGGCGATCCTCTCGTGCACGGCGCGCAGCCGGCGGATGGCGGTGAACAGGCCGAGCCCCCCGCCGCCCGCCGCCAGGAACAGCTCGCGCATCGCCGCGGCCACCTGGCGGGCCTCGTCGCGAGCGACGTCGGTGACCACCAGGGCGCGCGCCTGGGCGGCGTAGTCGAAGGGCGAGGCGAGCTTGAGCGTCTTCGGCCGCTCCGGCAGGCGCGCCGCCCCGGTGCGCATCTCCGCCAGCGCGAAGGGATCGGTCAGCGCCGGGTCGGCCAGGGTCGCGCTGGTCACCAACACGCCGTGCGCCGGCGCGATCACCGCATTGGTCAGCGGCTCGGTCGGGTCGACCCAGTGGCGGCGGCAGGCGGCGTCCACCACCCGGCCGTAGAGGAAGGTCGCATCGAACCAGTCGACGAAGTCCGGATCGTCCTCGGCGTCCTCGTCGATCGCCCGCAGCATCGAACGCCAGGCCGGCAGCGTCATGCGCGCCCTTCGATCGAGCCCCCGAAGGGCGCCCTCGATCCTGGCCCGCTCGGAGGGACCCAGTGTGGCCGCCTCCTGGTCGAGCACGTCCTCCAGCCCCCGCGCCAGCGCCACCAGCGGCGCCTCGATCCTGGCGAGCGCGCCAGCGGCCTCGCGCGCGGTCTGCCGCACCAGGTCGAGCGCCGGCCGCGCGGCGCACTCCATGCCCACCTCGGAGGGAGCGGCCCGTGCGCGCAGCTGCTCCAGCACGGCCACCAGGAAGCCCTCGATCGGTCCGATCGGGTTCACCTCGCCGTTCGGCGGCGCGATCCGGCCCGACCAGCCTTCGCCCGGCAGCGCCGTGGCCGCGCGGGTCGCGTCCACCAGCGCGCGCTTGGCCTCGTCGTGGTCGCCCAGCACGTCCATAAGCCGCGCCTCCCGCCCCCGCACGCGCCGCCCGCGGCCTTCCGGCCCGCGGATCCAGCGCCGCAGCTCCGCGGCCTCGGCCCCCGAGAGCGCGGCGGAAAAGGCGCTGTCGGCGGCGTCGAACAGGTGGTGGCCCTCGTCGAAGACGATGCGCTTCAAGAGGCTGGTCTCGTTGTCGGCCTTCGAGCCCCGCGCCGCGCGGGCCCCGTCGAAGGCCGCCTGGGTCAGCACCAGGGCGTGGTTGGCGATGACGATGTCTGCCCGCCGCGAGCCGCGGATCGCCTTCTCCACAAAACAGGTGCGATAATGGGCGCAGCCGGCGTGGATGCACTCGCCGCGCCGGTCGACCAGGTTGGCGGCGCTGGCCTGGGCCGCGGGCGAGACGGCGAACAGCGTCGGCAGCCAGGCCGGGAAGTCACCGCCGGTCATGTCGCCGTCGCGGGTCGCCCGCGCCCAGCGCGCAGCCAGCCCCATGCCCACCAGGTCGCCAGTTCCCAGCTGCGCCGCGTTGACCGCGTCCTGGAAGTTCAGCAGGCAGAGGTAGTTCTCGCGCCCCTTGCGCACCACCGCCTTCTTCGCCCGCAGCTTCGGGTCTGGAAAGATCGCCTGGCTCTCGCGCTCGATCTGCCGCTGCAGGGCGCGCGTGTAGGTCGAGACCCAGACCGCCGGCCCATTGGCCTCGGCCCACAGCGAGGCAGGCGCCAGGTAGCCCAGGGTCTTGCCGATGCCCGTCCCGGCTTCGGCCAGCATCATCCTGGGCTCGCCCTCCCGCTCGCGCGGCTGGAAGGCGAAGGCGGCCTCGGCGGCGAACTCGGCCTGGGCGGGTCGGGCCTCCGCCAGCCCGGCCCGCTGCAGCAGGGCCTGCAGCCGCTCGGCCGCAGCGTCCGGCGCGATCGGACGCGATCCCGCCTCGCCCGGCGGGGCCTCCGCCTCCCATTCCGCGATCCGGGTCCAGACGTCGAGGCCGGAGCTGCGGAACATGTTCCCCACTGGCGCGGCGCGCAGGGCGGCGATCACCGCGCTCCCCCAGGCCCAGCCGCCGCGAGCCAGGGTCTCCGCTGTCGCCAGCGCCTCCTCGCGCGAGGGCTCCGGCGCGGCGGCCAGCTCGGCCAGCAGCCGGCCGCAGGCCTCCCGCAGCGTCTGCGCCTGGGCGGGCGCGCCCCTGGGCTCCGGCAGGCCCAGCGCCTGGGCCAGCCCCGCGGCGGAGGGCGCGCAGAACCGCGCCGGCCGCACAAAGGCGAAGAGCTCGAGCGCGTCGAACACGCCAGCGGCCCGCGGCGGCGCGTTCAGTCCCAGCCGGCGCGCGGTCATCGCCCGGTGAGCCGCTTCGCGAGGTCGGGGCGATCCGCTGAGCACCGGCCCTCGGACCGCGGCGCTCAGCCCTCGAGGTGCACTACCGGGCAGGTGAGGGTCCGGGTGATCCCCTCGATCATCTGCAGACGGCTGACGATCATCCGGCCGAGCTCATCTACGGATTCGGCCTCCGCCTTCACGATCACGTCGTAGGGGCCGGTCACATCGTCGGCCGCGATGACCCCCGCGATGTCGCGCACGTTGTCCGCAACAGACGCCGCCTTTCCAACTTCAGTCTGGATGAGCACGTAAGCGCTG
>CBJNAS010000407.1:0-3257 GCA_966434565.1 uncultured Phenylobacterium sp. | reverse complement strand
GACCTGCCGCAGGGCTACCAGATCAGCCAGTACAAGGACCCGGTGGTGGGCGAGGGCGAGGTGCTGGTCGAGCGCGACGACGGCTCGACCTTCACCGTGCGCATCGAGCGGCTGCACCTGGAGCAGGACGCGGGCAAGAGCCTGCACGACCAGGATCCGAACTTCACCTACGTCGACCTGAACCGGGCCGGCACCGCGCTGATGGAGATCGTCTCCCGGCCGGACATGCGCTCGGCCGAGGAGGCCGCGGCCTATGTGAAGAAGCTGCGCACCATCCTGATCTATCTGGGCACCTGCGACGGGGACATGGAGAAGGGCAACCTGCGCGCCGACGTCAACGTCTCGGTGCGCAAGCCCGGCGGGCCGCTCGGCACCCGTTGCGAGATCAAGAACGTCAACTCCTTCCGCTACATCCAGCAGGCGATCGAGTACGAGGCGCGCCGGCAGATCGAGATTCTCGAAGAGGGCGGCTCGATCGACCAGGAGACCCGCCTGTTCGACCCCGGCAAGGGCGAGACCCGCTCCATGCGCTCGAAGGAAGAGGCGCACGACTACCGCTACTTTCCCGATCCGGACCTGCTGCCGCTGGAGATCGATCCGGCCTGGGTGAAGGCGATCGAGGCAAGCCTGCCGGAGCTGCCCGACGCCAAGAAGGCGCGCCTGCAGTCGCAGTACGGGCTGTCTGCTTACGATGCGGGGGTCCTGGTGGGCGACCAGGCGCGCGCTGACTTCTACGAGGCGGCCGCGAAAGGCCGCGACGCCAAGCTCGTCGCCAACTGGGTGACCAACGATTTGGCCGCCAAGCTGACGGCGGCGGGCCTGGACATCGCCGAAAGCCCGATCGGGCCCCCCGCGATCGCCGAGCTGGTGCAGCTGATCGAGGAGGGCGTGATCTCGTCGAAGATCGCCAAGGACGTCTTCGACCGGATGTGGGCGGGCGAGGGGGCGGCCGGCGAGATCGTCGAGACGCAGGGCCTCAGGCAGGTCTCCGACACCGGGGCGCTGGAGAAGATCATCGACGACCTGATCGCCGCCAACCCCGGTCAGGCCGAAGCCGTGAAAGCCAAGCCCCAGGCCATCGGCTGGTTCGTCGGCCAGGTGATGAAAGCCACCCAGGGCAAGGCCAACCCCGGCGCGGTCAACCAGTTGCTCAAGTCGAAGCTGGGCGTCGAGTAGGTCTTCCGTGCAATCCGTGTATTCCGTGGTTCCTCCGACCTTCTGCTACTCGCCGATGACATCGAAGATCTGCCCCGTCGCCCGCGAGACCAGCATGTAGCGGTCGCCCATGCGAACCCAGGCGAAGCCGGGCGGCGGCGGGCGCAGGCGGTGGCGGCCGTAGTCGGGGACCACCGCGCCGCGGTAGGCCGGCGGGATCATCCCGCCGCGGCGGACGCCGTACCCCGGCGGCGGCAGGCGGCGCGGATAGACCGGCATGCCCGGGTAGTCGCCATAGGCCGGCGGCGGCGGCCCCTCGCGCCAGCGTCCGCCCCGAGGGCCTTCCCAGCCGCCCGCGGCTGGCGGGCCATAGCCGCCGCCGCGCCAGCCACCTTCGCCGTGCGCCCAGCCCCCGCCGCGTTCATGATCTTCCCCACGCCCATGGCCGTGTCCGCGGCCATGCCCTTCCGCCGCGGCCGGGCCGCCGGCCAGCAGCGCGCCCGTCAGCAGCAGGGTGGCGGCGATGCGGACCACGCGGAGCATGAGGCGGGCGGAGTTCGGCAGCTGTTTCACCTTGGCGCCACCATGGCGCAGGTCGCGTGAACTGTCGCTGAACGCGCGGCATGCGCAAGTTCCGTCGCCGAAAAGCCGCCCGCGGCGATTGCGCGGCGGGCAAGCCTCGCCATCTAAGGCCCAGCCCACACGGAGCGAGACCCCATGGCCCAGCCGATCGAGCTGCACTACTGGCCCACGCCCAACGGCCACAAGATCACCATCGCGCTCGAGGAGATGGGGCTACCTTATGAGGTCAGGCCGGTGAACATCGGCAAGGGCGAGCAGTTCCGGCCGGAATTCCTGGCGATCAGCCCGAACAACCGCATGCCCGCCATCGTCGATCCGGAGGGCCCCGACGGCCAGCCGATCTCGGTGTTCGAATCCGGCGCCATCCTGCAATACTTGGCCCGCAAGAGCGGCCGCTTCTACGGCGAGGGGGAGCGCGGCCGCGTCGAGGTCGAGGAGTGGCTGTTCTGGCAGATGGCGGGCCTGGGGCCGATGGCCGGCCAGGCGCACCACTTCCGCGGCTATGCCCCGGCCATGATCCCCGACCAGCGCGCCGTCGCCTATGGCGCGATCCGCTATACCAACGAGGTCCACCGGCTCTACGGCGTCCTCGACCGGCGCCTGGCGGGCCGCGACTTCGTGGCCGGCGCCTATTCCATCGCCGACATGGCCGCCTGGCCCTGGGTCAACTCCTGGCGCGGCCAGGGCATCGACATGGCCGAGTTCCCGAACGTGGCAGCCTGGTACGACCGGATCGCCGGGCGCGAGACGGTTCAGCATGCGCTCGCCAAGGCCGAGCTGGCGCGAAGCACGGTCAATCTCGCGTCCGCCGGCGCGGAGGCCGATGAGCAGCGGCGCATCCTCTTCGGCCGACGCTGAGTCGGCGGCGAGTTGTCCGGCGCGTAACGGGCGCGAATGCTTGCGACGCGATTCATCCTGAACGGGAGACATCTGCGCCTTAACCACGCGTTCAGCCAAGGTCTGCTTTCCTGGCGCTGTAGACGGGGGTTGCGGGCTCCAGAACCGGGGTCCGTCCCGTCGCAGACGGGGATGAAGGACATGCACCTGATGGAGGTTGCGACCCGAGAGCTGCCGCTGCCAAAACCGGACGCGAGCGGCGACGAGCTCTTCCGCCTGGGCCTGCTCTATTCGACGGGGCAGGGCGGCGCGCCCTTGGACTATGTCTCGGCGCACATGCTGTTCAACCTGGCGGCCATGCGCGGCTCGGTGGAAGCCAAGATCTACCGCAAGGAACTGGCTGGCGAGATGGCCTCGGAAGACGTGGCCGAGGCGCAGCGCCAGGCCCGCGAATGGCTCGCGCACGCCTGAGCGCAATTTCCCGCCACAGCCCGTTGCCCGCAGCCACACCCTTCGGCTATGAGAGGCGTCCCTTGCGCCGCAGCCCCCTGCGCCGCGAGCGGCCGGGCAGCCGCCCCGGACGGAACAGTGCTGGTGACGTGGCCGAGTGGCTGAAGGCAACGGTTTGCTAAATCGTCATACTCGAAAGGGTATCGAGGGTTCGAATCCCTCCGTCACCGCCA
>CBJNAS010000406.1:0-3259 GCA_966434565.1 uncultured Phenylobacterium sp. | reverse complement strand
ACGATCCAGGCCACGCCCGCCCAGCAAGCCAGCGCCAGCGCGACCACGAACGCCAGGTTGGCGACCGGCCGCGCGGCGTGATGATGGGGCCTAAATGAAGCGGCAAGGGCGAGATTACGCCGCATGTGACCTCCCGAAAATCATTGTGGCGGCCTCTTCGCGGGCCCTTCTATATTTCACTTATGACACAACGGGAGGGGCCTGGGTAGGGTTCCTTTTAAGTAAACCTTGCTAATCTGAGCGAATACATCAATCGCGAGCATTGTTCGCATACTCTCGCAATAGTAGCGACGCGATCAGGCGGCCACCTGCTTCACCACCCCGGCGATCTCCTTGACCACCTGGTTGACGAGCCTCTCGTCGTCGCCTTCGGCCATGATGCGGATGAGGGGCTCGGTGCCGGAGGCGCGCACGACGATCCGACCGGAGCCGTTCAGCCGCTGCTCGGCTTCGGCGATCACCGCCTTGACCTTGGTGCTCTCCAGCGGCTTGCCGGAGCCGAAGCGGACGTTCTCAAGGAGCTGCGGCACCGGTTCGAACTGGCGGGCCAGCGCGCTCATCGGCTTGTTCGATTCACGCAGGATCGCCAGAACCTGCAGCGCCGCCAGCAGGCCGTCGCCGGTCGTGGCGTAGTCGCGCAGGATGATGTGGCCCGACTGCTCGCCGCCCAGGTTGAAGTCGCCGTCGCGCATCCGTTCCATGACGTAGCGGTCGCCCACCTGGGTGCGCTCGAGCCGCAGGCCCCGGGCCGCCAGGAACCGCTCGAGGCCCAGGTTCGACATCACCGTCGCCACCACGCCGCCGCCCGTCAGCCGGCCCTCCTGCGCCCAATGGCCGGCGACCAGGGCCATGATCTGGTCGCCGTCGACGACCTGGCCGCGCTCGTCGCAGATGACCACCCGGTCGGCGTCGCCGTCCAGCGCGATGCCGATGTCCGCGCGGTACTCCTTGACGAGCTTCTGCATCGCCGAGGGATGGGTCGAGCCGCACTCCTCGTTGATGTTGAAGCCGTTCGGCTTGACGCCCACGGGGATCACCTCGGCGCCCAGCTCGTAGAGCGCCTCGGGCGCCACCTTGTAGGCCGCGCCGTTCGCGCAATCGATCACCACCCGCATGCCGGCGAGGCTCAGCCTGCGCGGGAAGGTGGCCTTGGCGATCTCGACATAGCGCGCCTGGCAATCGTCGATGCGCTGCACCCGGCCGAGGTCGCCCGGCTTTGCCAGGCCCTCCTGCAGGCCCTGGTCCATCAGGGCCTCGATCTCCAGCTCCCGCTCGTCGGACAGCTTGTAGCCGTCCGGGCCGAACAGCTTGATGCCGTTGTCCAGGTAGGCGTTGTGCGAGGCCGAGATCATCACCCCGAGATCGGCGCGCAGGGAGCGGGTCATCATCGCCACGCCCGGGGTCGGCAAGGGGCCGAACAGGCGAACGTCCATGCCCACGCTGGTGAAGCCGGCCACCAGCGCCGGCTCGATCATGTAGCCGGAGAGCCGGGTGTCCTTGCCGATCACCACCAGGTGGCGCCGGTCGTCCTTCGACATGAACAGCTTGCCCGCGGCCAGGCCCACGCGCAGCGCCACCTCCGCGGTCATCGGATGGCGGTTGGCCTGGCCGCGGATGCCGTCGGTGCCGAAATAGGCGCGCTTGCTCATCAGGTTGCTCTCGAAACGTTCCGAAACTCAGATTTAGTTCACGGTCGCTTAGCCAGTGATAAAGGCGCGGGCGGCCACGCGCGCCTGCGAACGGCACGGTTTATCACAAAGGAAGCCATAGCCCATGTGCGGCATCATCGGCATCGTCGGCACCCGGCCCGTCGCCGAGCGTCTCGTCGAGAGCCTCAAGCGCCTGGAATACCGCGGCTATGATTCGGCCGGCATCGCCGCCCAGGTGGGCGGCCAGCTGGAACGCCGCCGCGCGCCCGGCAAGCTGCGCGAGCTGGAGGCGGTGCTGGCGAAGGATCCCCTGCCCGCCCAGACCGGCATCGGCCACACGCGCTGGGCCACCCACGGCGCGCCCACCCAGCGCAACGCCCACCCGCATATCGCCGGCCGCGTGGCGGTGGTGCATAACGGCATCATCGAGAACTTCGCCGAGCTGAAAGCCGAGCTGACCGCCAAGGGCCGCGAGTTCCAGAGCGACACCGACACCGAGGTCGTCGCCCACCTGCTCGACGAGACGCTCAAGCAAGGCCTGGAGCCGGTCGCCGCCTTCAAGGCCACGCTCGACCGGCTGAGCGGCGCCTACGCTTTGGCGGTGCTGGTGGGCGGTGAGCACGAAGTGATCCTGGGCGCGCGCAACGGCCCGCCGCTGGCGGTGGGCTACGGCCAGGGGGAGATGTTCCTGGGCTCCGACGGCCTGGCGCTCGGGCCCTTCACCAACCGCGTCGCCTATCTGGAGGACGGGGACTACGCGGTCATCGACCACCACGGCGCGAAGGTGTTCGACCATGCCGGCCTGCCCGTGGAACGGCCCGTCAAGACCCTGCCGGCCTCGGCGGCGGTCATGGAGAAGGGCAACTACCGCCACTTCATGGAGAAGGAGATCCACGACCAGCCGGAAGGGTGCCAGCACACCATCGCGGCCTATCTCGATACCCTGTCCGGTCGCGCGGCGGTCCCCGGCGGGATCGACTTCGCCGCCCTCTCGCGCATCCAGATCGTCGCCTGCGGGACCTCCTACATCGCGGGCCTGCTCGGCAAGTACCTGATCGAGCAGCTCGCCGACCTGCCCGTCGACGTGGAGATCGCCTCGGAGTTCCGCTACCGCGAGCCGGCCCTGGCGAAGGGCTCCCTGGCCATCGCCATGTCGCAGTCCGGCGAGACCGCCGACACGCTGGCGGCGCTGCGCTATTGCCTGGGCAAGGGCATGCGGAGCGCGGCCATCGTCAACACGGTGGAATCCACCATCGCCCGCGAGGTGGAGGTGGTCTGGCCGATCCACTGCGGGCCGGAGATCGGGGTCGCCTCGACCAAGGCCTTCACCGCCCAGGTGAGCGTGCTGACCGCGCTGGCCATCGCCGCCGCCCGCGCCCGCGCCCGCATCGACGAGGCCGAGGAGAAGCGGCTGGTCCGGGTGCTGCTGGAGGCGCCCAGGCTGGTCGCCGAGTCGATCCAGCTGGAGGATGCGGTCCGCCGGGTCGCCGCCGAGGTCGCCAAGGCGCGCGACGTGCTCTACCTGGGCCGCGGGCCGATGTATCCGCTGGCCCTGGAGGGCGCGCTGAAGCTGAAGGAGATCAGCTACATCCACGCCGAGGGCTACGCCG
>CBJNAS010000405.1:0-3267 GCA_966434565.1 uncultured Phenylobacterium sp. | reverse complement strand
CATCATCGGCTCGCTTCTGGAGCTCCTGAAGTGGGCGATCATCGTCAGCGCCATCATCTCGTGGCTGGTGGCCTTCGATGTCATCAACCTGCGCAACCGCTTCGTCTACAGCCTCTCGCGGTTCCTGGACGCGGTGACGCGGCCGGTGCTGGCGCCGGTGCAGAGGGTCATCCCGCCGCTGGGCGGCGTCGACATCAGCCCGATCATCGTCATCCTGCTGATCCAGGGGACCGAGCTCTACCTGCTGCCGCTGATCTTCGCCCCCCTGAAGGCGGCGCTGAGCTGAGCCCTTGCGGCTGGCGGTGCGGGTCACCCCCCGCGGCGGGCGCGACGCCGTCGAGGGCTGGGGGCGCGACGAGGGGGGCCGGCCGGTGCTGAAGGTCCGCGTGGCCGCCGCGGCCGCCGAGGGAGCGGCCAACGCCGCCGTCGTCGCCCTGCTGGCCCGGACGCTGGGCCGGCCGAAGGGCGCGGTGCGAATCCTGCGCGGCGAGACGGCGCGGGTGAAGCAGGTCGAGGTGGACGGCCTGAAGGAGCCGGAGCTGTTCGCCGCGGTCGGGACGCCCAGCTAGGTTCCTGAAATTTTTCGCAACTCCGGGCGGAACTTGCTTTTTGAGAGCGAGTTTTCTGCAGCGACCGTCTGGCGTATCGCAAGGCGGTCGAGGATCGGCCCGGCCCACACCCCTGGCATCCCCCCGACCCGGTCGGGCCGATCCGCCCCTCCCCCCATTCGTTTCTCGGCCGCGCGTGGCCTCTGGCGCGCGGGCGGGCGGCGGGCGACAACTGGGGACATGTCCCGCTCCGACCTCGCCCGCATGATCGACCGGGCCCGACGCGTGGTGGTCTTCACCGGCGCCGGCATCTCCACGGAATCCGGCATCCCCGACTTTCGCAGCCCAGGCGGGGTCTGGAGCCGGATGAAGCCGATCTATTTCCAGGAGTTCGTCTCCGATCCCGCCAAGCGCCGCGAGGCCTGGACCCGCACCTTCACCGGCGCGGCGGGCTGGACGGGGGCGGCGCCCAATGCGGGGCATTTCGCCGTGGCCCGGCTGGTGGCCGCCGGCAAGGCCTGCGCGGTGATCACCCAGAACGTCGACAACCTGCACCAGGACGCCGGCGCGCCCCCGGACAAGGTGATCGAGCTGCACGGCAACGCCAGCTACGCCAAGTGCCTGGACTGCGAGGAGCGGCACGAGCTGGCGGAGCTGAAGGCGAGCTTCCTGAAGGCGGGCGAGATCCCCTACTGCCGCCGCTGCGGCGGGCTGGTGAAGACCGCCACCATCTCCTTCGGCCAGTCGATGCCGGCGGAGCCGATGGCGCGGGCCCAGGCGGCGACGCTGGCCTGCGACCTGTTCTTGGTGCTGGGCTCGTCGCTGGTGGTCCATCCGGCGGCGGGTTTCCCGGTCACGGCCAAGCGCAACGGCGCGGCGCTGGCCATCGTCAACCGCGAGCCCACCGACCTCGACCGCCTCGCCGACCTGGTGCTGCACGACGAGATCGGCCCGGTTATGAGCGAGGTGGTTCCGGCCTCCCTCCCTTAATGGCTACCGGATTCACAGAAGTCTGGGGTGAGATCTGTGAATGCCGTAGCCCAATGAAGGCAGGGAAGGCTACCGCTCCAGCTTGGCGGCCAGCTCGTTGAGGACCTTGACGCAGATCGCCAGCTCCGCCGGGTCGACGTCGCCCAACATCTCGGCCTGCAGCTCGCCGACGATCACATGGGCCTGGTCGAGCACCGGCTGGGCTTCGGGGGTGATCTGCACGACCTTGGCGCGGCGGTCGAGCTCGTGGGCGCGCCGCTCCACCCAGGCGCCGGCCTCCAGCGCGTCCAGCAGGCGCACCACCGTGGGCTCCTCCACCCCCAGGCGATGGGACAGCTCGCGCTGGACCACGCCGGCGGGCGCGCCGGCGATCTCCGCCAGCGCCGCGCAGCGGGCGTCGGTCTGGCCGATCTTCTTGAGCCGCTCGTTCAGCCGGGCCCGCCAACGGCGGCCGGCGAGCAGCAGGCTCTGGGCGAGCGCAGAACGGACGTCCTGGCCCTGTGGCTCGAACTTAGAGGAATACAACCAGACGGCTCCTGATTTTGAACCACTCGGCTCACGAGCATTACAGGAGAAGCCGGGCCCAGGTGAACTACCCGGTCTCATTTCCCGCGCGTCTGCGACAATGTGACCGAAGTTGGACCTGCTTAATACAGTCGCGGAGTCTCGGCGGGGGTCCACACCCAAAGAACTTGGCTTCGCCTCGGCTGGAACTTGGGCCAGGACCCGCGACAGCCGGCGATCATTATCCGGCGAACGATTCGCCTTTCCGCACACGCGCCGCGCTTAGTTTCCGCCGCAGTAATCCTTTTTCAACGGGACACCCCTGAAATCAGCGCCAGAGGGGGCGGATCGCCTCGAGGATACAGGCGGAGGCGTCGCAGTATGCGGCCAGCACCAGCCATCTGGGGGACGTCGGCTCGGCCGTCGCACCGAGGGCGCGCGCATTCGACGCTTCACCGCGCTCCGTCGCGCATATCCACCCTTTTGCTGGGACCTGCGCACGGCGGCGGCGCGCCCGCGCCTGCCCGATCCGCCGCCGGCGACCTGGGGAAAGTGTTCTAGCCCGCCATGCAAAACCCTGCTCCCGAGAGCGCGGCCGTCGTTCGGCTCGGCCAGGTCCTGGATCTGAACGCCGCCGGCCCGCTCGCCCACGAGCTCCTGGCCCTGCGGGGCCGGGACCTGGAACTCGACGCCTCCGCGGTCCAGCGGCTGGGCGCGCAGTGCCTGCAGGTGCTGCTGTCCGCCCGCGCCACCTGGGACGCCGACGGCGCCGCCTTCGCCGTGGTCCAGCCCTCCGACGAATTCACCTCCACCCTCGCCCTGCTCGGGGCGCCGATCGAACAGCACTTCAACCCTCGGGAGCTCAGCGCATGAGCAAGACCATTCTTACGGTCGACGATTCCCGCACCATGCGCGACATGCTGCGGCTGGCCCTCACGGACGCCGGGTTCCAGGTCCTCCAGGCGGAGGACGGGGTGCATGGCCTGGAGGTTCTCGACGGCGAGAACCCCGACGTCATCATCACCGATATCAACATGCCGCGGATGGACGGCTACGGCTTCATGGAAGGCGTGCGCGCCGACCCCCGCTATCGCGCCATCCCGATCCTGGTGCTGACCACCGAATCCAGCCCCGAGAAGAAGATGCGCGCCCGCGACGCCGGCGCCACGGGCTGGATCGTGAAGCCCTTCAATCCCGAGAAGCTGGTGGAAGCCATCCGCCGCGT
>CBJNAS010000404.1:0-3304 GCA_966434565.1 uncultured Phenylobacterium sp. | reverse complement strand
TGTAGGTGTTCCGGACCAGGAACTCCTTGAGGATGTCGTTCTGGATCGTGCCCGAAAGCTTCTCGTGCGGCACGCCTTGTTCTTCACCGGCGACGATGTAGAGGGCCAGGATCGGCAGCACCGCGCCGTTCATGGTCATCGAGACGCTCATCTTGTCGAGCGGGATGCCGTCGAACAGGGTGCGCATGTCGAGGATGGAGTCGATGGCCACGCCGGCCATGCCGACGTCGCCCTTCACCCGCGGGTGGTCGCTGTCGTAGCCGCGGTGGGTGGCCAGGTCGAAGGCCACCGAGAGGCCCATCTGCCCGGCCGCCAGGTTGCGGCGGTAGAAGGCGTTGGAGTCCTCGGCCGTGGAGAAGCCCGCGTATTGGCGGATGGTCCACGGGTTGGTGAGGTACATGGTGGGGTAGGGGCCGCGCAGAAAGGGCGCGAGCCCAGGATAGGCTCCGCGCAGCATGTCGAGGCCGTTGACGTCGGCCGGCCCATAGGCGGGCTTCACCAGGATGGCTTCGGGCGTGAGCCAGGGCTCGGCCGTGGGGGCTGCGGGCCTCGGCAGCTTGGCGTCGAACGGCAGCGTGGAGAAGTCGGGGAAGGCGCTCATTGGGAGACTTCCTTGGGGGCGGCCTCGTGGGCTTCCGCCAGCCGGATCGGCTTCAGGGCAGGGCAGGCGCTGTCCGGACCCGGCAGGGTCGCGGCGGGGGCTTGGACGGGCTTCGCTTGCGGGCGTTCCACCTCGACCGGCTCGTCCTTGCCGGGCGGGAAGGCGTTGACGCCGACCAGCTTGGGCTCGGGCCGGGCGGCGTTGGCGGCCGCGACGTCGTGGGCGACCAGGCCCGAGGTCAGGGCGGCGGCGAGCCCGCCGGCGGCCTCGATCTCCTGCAGCTTGGCCCAGGCGGCGCGCGCCAGCTGGTCGGTCATCGCTTCCACATAGCCCGCGCCGGCGGCCGGGTCGGCGACGCGGCCGACGTGAGCCTCCTCCATCAGCACCAGCTGGGTGTTGCGGCTCTGACGGCGGGCGAAGGCGGTGGGCAGGCCGAGGGCGTCGGTGAAATTCCCCAGCACCACCGCGTCGGCCCCGCCGACCGCGGCGCCGAAGCCGGCGGCGGTCAGCCGGATCATGTTGGTCCCGGCGTCCTGCCGGGCCAGCATGTGGCGCGACGAGCGGGCCTCGATGCGCGCCGTGGGGCCGGCCTCGCAAGCGGTCGCGACGCGAGCCCAGACCTCGCGCGCGGCGCGCAGCTTGGCGGTGGTCAGGAAGTAGTCGGCGTCGGCGGCGAGGCCCAGGGTGATGCGGCCGAACGCCTCGGTCATGGAGAGGCCGGCGCGGACCAGGGCCTTGGCGTAGGCGATCGCGGAGGCCGCGGCGAAGGCCAGCTCCAGCGCCTCGCCGCCGCCAGCCTCGTGGACCACGCGGCCCGAGGCCAGGAACAGCTCGCCGTGCGGATAGGTTTCGGCCAGCCGGGCGCCCACGGTGGCGGCGCTGACCAGGTGGCTCTCGATCGGACCGGGGCTCGCGCCCTGCTCGGCGAAGGCGCCCAGCGGGTCCATGTGGAAGTTGAGCCGGGCGCCCGGCGAGGCCTTGGCGACGGCGCCCAGCCAGTCGGCGGCCTTGGGTCCCAGGAAGCCCGCGTCCAGGCCGATCGGCGCCAGCTCCAGGATCACATTCTTCAGCGCGCGGGCCAGGTCGTCGGCCGAGCCCACAGCGACGCCGGTCGCGCCGGCGGGATCGATGCGCAGGGTCGCCGAGGCCGCGCCGCCCTCCAGGTCGCCCAGGATCTCGACGTTGGCGCGGCTCGCGTCCGGGTGGGCGGTCAGCACGCGCACGTCCCAGGGCCGGGCGGCGTCGAACAGCCGGGTGGGGAAGGCCTGCCCGCCGGGCAGATCGCCGGGCGGATAGAGCGGGGCGATCGGCAGCCCCTCGGCGGTGGTCTTTTCCAGGACCGAGAAGGGCTTCTCTCCAAGGGTCTTGGCGACCAGGGTGCGCCACGCGTCCGGCGTGGCGGGCGGGAAATCAGCGCTGAGGGGCTTTACGTCGGCCATGCGCGCAAATGGGCCGGAGCACGGGGTTCCGTCAAGCTGGGGTGGGCGGTCTCGAGACGAACGCCCTCAGTCGGCTTCGCCGACAGCTTCCCCGCTCCCGCGGTGGAGCATCTTGGGCACAGATCCTCCGCCGCGCGGCGCAGGCGGGAGACGGAGCGGCGTTTCGGTCCATCCCTTGCTTCCGCGCGCAGCCTGTGCCTCTCGTGCGCCGCGAACCACAGCTACGGACCCGCCATGGCCCTGCCGCCTGTCCTCGCCGAACGTCTGCGCCTGCCAGTGATCGGCAGCCCGATGTTCATCGTCTCCGGTCCGGAGCTGGTCATCGCCCAGTGCAAGGCCGGCGTGCTGGGCGCCTTCCCGGCGCTGAACGCGCGGCCGGCCTCGCAGCTGGACGAGTGGCTCTGCCAGATCGAGGCGGAGCTGGCGGCCTGGGACCGCGATCACCCGGACACGCCCGCCGCGCCCTTTGCGGTCAACCACATCGCCCACCGCACCAACGACCGCCTGGAGCAGGACCTGGAGACCACTTGTCGCCACAAGGTCCCGGTGATCATCACCTCGCTGGGCGCGCGGCGGGAGATCTATGACGAGATCCACGCCTCCGGCGCGGTGGTGCTGCACGACGTCGTCAACGCCCGGCACGGTCGCAGCGCGATCGAGAAGGGGGCGGACGGGCTGATCGCCGTGGCGACCGGGGCCGGCGGGCATGCCGGCGCGCTCTCGCCCTTCGCCCTGGTGCAGGAGCTGCGCGCCTGGTTCGACGGGCCGCTGGTGCTGTCCGGCGCGATCGCGAACGGCCAGGCGATCCTGGCGGCCCAGGCCATGGGCGCGGACCTGGCCTATGTCGGCTCGGCCTTCATCGCCACCACCGAGGCGCGTGCGGCGGACGCCTACAAGCAGATGATCGTGCAGTCGGCCGCCGAGGACATCGTCTATTCCAACCTCTTCACCGGGGTGCACGGCAATTATCTGAAGCCGTCCATCGCCGCCGCCGGCTTCGACCCGGAGAACCTCCCGCAGTCCGATCCCTCGAAGATGACCTTCGCTTCCGGCGGCAATACGGCGGCGAAGCCCTGGAAGGACATCTGGGGCTGCGGCCACGGCATCGGCGCAGTCCATGAGGTCGTCGACGCGGCAGAACGGATCGCCCGCTTCGCCGTCGAGTACGGGGCGGCCCGGCGCGAGCTGGCCGCCAAGACGGCCCTGTTCGACCGCTAGATGGGGTAACGGGCCGGCCCCTTCGAAAGGGAGGCGGTCGTCCCTC